>JARGGJ010000016.1 GCA_029210915.1 Patescibacteria group bacterium | reverse complement strand
TAATTCTGTAGTCTGATATTTTCGCTTTGTTGACGAGCATATCTCTATTTTAGCATAGAGTTTGCTAGTCTAGAGCCATAATAAATAGGTTGTTCGTTCATAACGTTCGTAACGTTTATAACGAGTTAATGCAGTTGCTTAAAGTACCACTGAACTCGTTACGAACTTTATGAACGTTACGAACGAGTTGTTAAAATATCACTAAACTCGTTATAAAAATTACGAAGGTTACGAACGTCAGAATGTTAGAGTTATGCAAGAACAACTAAAAAGCGCGATCCTAAGAACCCTGGCATTCCAAACTGCTTGGAATTATGCACCCACGCGCTTACAGTTGTTTTTGTTTTTGGATTCCGCCGGCCAAGAAATCAAGCTCGATTCAAAAGAATTGTTTGCGGAAATGAACACAATCGTTGATGAGTTGATATCAAAAAACATTCTTATCGAAGACGCTAACCGCATAACCCTCAAATCTCATTCGCAGATAATTGAAGAGGGTAGAGATAACGAAATTTATTTCCCTCGCAAACTAAGAAACGTCCGTCGTGCCATCAAGTATTTAAAACTCTTGCCATGGGTCCGTTCCATCTGCCTTTGCAATACCACCGCTCTTGGCCAAGCTCGCGATAACGGCGATTTGGATTTTTTTATAATTTGCCACGCGGGTACCATTTGGCGTACACGCTTTTTTGCAACACTTCCATTTAAGATTCTAAACGCCCGCCCCGGAGAACGAAAAGTCGACCCGGTCTGCTTGTCTTTTTTTGTAACCGAAGATGCTCTGAATCTAAGCAACCTCTCGCTTGAAATGGATGATCCGTACATGCGTTACTGGTTTCTCTCTCTGCTTCCACTCACCGACGATGGAATCTTGTCGCTTCTTTGGCAGGAAAATCTCGAATTACGTCGCAGGCATCCCAATGCGCAAAAATGGACAGCGCTCGATAAAAGCCCGGTTCCCGGCACAGTCACAATCAAAAAAGATACCGGCGAGCAACCAACACTATTGATAGAGAGATGGCTGCGCCAAATCCAAAGTGTCCGTTTTCCAAAGGTACTCGCCGAAATCGCCAATCAAGATACACGCGTCATTATTAACGATAATGTGCTAAAATTTCATGTAACAGACAACCGCAAACTTTACCGTGATAAATACTACAACCTCTGCCATGACCTCAATATCCAGCCATAATAAACCGCAAGATACAAGATTCAAGATACAAGATACAATCTTCGGTTTTATTTGGCGCCTCACTATTCTCCTTTTGCCGTTACAAACTCGTTGGTTCAGCAATTCAACGTTAGCCGGATGGCCCTTCGAGCAAGGTAGATTAAGTTTCTACATTTCTTGGATCCCACTCATCATCACCATCATCTTAAGTTTTTTTGTTCCCAAAACCAATCTCTCAAAAAAACTGCGCATCAATCTTTTCTGGTTCGTAGTACTGCTCGGAGCAATTAACATAGTTTCAACTCCTGTAGATATACGAGCCTCGGGAATGTGGTGGATTCAAATATTTTTACTTACAGCTTTTTTCATAACACTGCTGCGCGCAAATATCTCACTTAAATCAATTCTATCCTGGTTCGTAATCTCCCTCATACCGCACGCAATCCTCGCCTTCGTTCAAGTTTCACTGCAATACGTCCACGGCTGGTCATGGATTGGCGTAGCTACACAAGATCCAAAAAACCTCGGTGTCTCTGTCGTGGAAGCCGGCGATCTGCGTTTTCTCCGCGCCTACGGAGGCTTCCCGCACCCCAACATCCTTGGCGGTTTCATGACGTTCGGAATCCTAATAGCCACATGGATCTCAACAAATGTCCCCTTTGATCAATTAAAGAATAAGATAGATGCAAGGGGGAGTACCCCGACACAAGGAGGGGGGAGGGGGATTTTTCTTATTACGACCATCCCGCTTTTCGCCATGGCTCTCTTCTACAGCTTTTCCCGCTCTGCCTGGATAGCTCTCGCGGTCAGTCTGTCCCTTGTACTGGTAAAGCTCCCCTTTGATCAAATAAAAAATAAGATTGATGCAAGGTGGGGTACCCCGACGCATGGAGGGGGGAGGGGGATAATTTCCTTAAGATCTTTAGGTGTCTTATTTTTCATCATAGCCACTTTTTCCTTCTTCGCCTACCTTAATTGGGAACTATTCAGCACACGAGTCGGACTTGCTCCGGAACCTGCTCGCCTCGAAATACAATCAACTTCAGCTAGAAGCGATAGCCTCACGGATGGCATCAAAGTCTTCCAAGCCTATCCCATCTTCGGCACCGGCCCCAACTCCGAACTCCCAGCTTTATCAGCCATAGAACGCCCCCTCGTCAAAGGGGGGGATTTAACGCAAGGCGTTAAATCGGGGGATTTCCGCCCCCTCGAACCGCCTCATAACGTCTTCGTCCTAATTCTCGCCAACTTTGGCACAGCCGGCGCACTCATCATCTTTGGCTTTCTGCTTTTCTTGCTTAGGCAGATCCTCATTCATTGGCGTAGTGGAGATTCAAACCTCCGCAGTCTCTCGGTGGCGTTATTATTTTCATGGCTCATAATCTCTCTTTTCGACCATTATCTCTACACGCTTTGGAGCGGTCAATTATTAACAATATTCACAGCTTTCATTATCATTTTTTGGCTAAATAAAAACAAAGCCGATATTCTTGACGCCTGACTCGCAAATTGTATATCATATCTCCACATTAGCAGTCGAATACTTTGATTGCTAATTCGATGGTAAATTAAAAATTGCAAAAAACTTAAACAACTTATTAACTCTTGCTATTTGCCATTTGCTATTTGTCATTAAAGTTTAAACCTACTAATCATTCCTTAATCCAGGTAAACCCTGGTTCAAAAGTTCTATGAATTTACGTCCCTTAAACGATCGTCTGATCGTCAAACCGCTTCCCAAAGAAGAGGTTACCAAATCGGGTATCATCATCCCCGAAACCGCTGATAACAGCAATCCTTTACAGGGCAAGGTTCTCGCGGTTGGGCCCGGTGCAATAAAAGATGGCCAACGCATTGCCATGGATGTTAAGCCCGGAGACACCGTAATGTATAAAGGCGGATACGGTTCCGATAAAGTAAAAATCGACGGGGAGGAATATCTAATTCTTTCCGAATACGAAATCATAGCAATCGTGGAAAACTAATTAACAAATTACAAATCACAAATAATAAATAATAAAGAAAATCCCTCCGCTCGCTTTGTTATTTGTTATTTATTAACTATTATTTAAATTTAGGTATGTCCAAACAATTAATCTACGATGATAAAGCTCGCCAAGCGCTAAAGCGCGGGGTGGATCAGCTTGCAAACGCAGTCAAAGTCACACTTGGCCCCAAAGGCCGTAATGTAGTAATAGATCGCGGTTATGGCGCACCATCAATCACTAAAGATGGTGTCACCGTGGCTAAAGAAATCGAACTCGAGGATAAGTTCGAAAACATCGGCGCCGAACTCGTTAAAGAAGCCGCATCTAAAACTTCCGATGTAGCCGGCGACGGCACAACAACAGCCACTGTTTTAGCGCAAGCAATGATAGCCGAAGGCATTAAGCACATCACCGCGGGTGCAAATCCACTGGCTGTTAAACGCGGGATTGATACCGGCACCTCAGCTATCGTTAAAATGATCAAAGATGAAATCGCAACTCCGGTTAAAGATGATGATATCGAAAAAGTTGCAACAATTTCAGCAAATGATCCCGAAATCGGCAAAATAATTGCCGAAGTAATGAAAGAGATGGGTAAAGACGGCGTAATCACTGTCGAAGAATCCCAATCTTTTGGTATCGACAAAGAAGTTGTGCTTGGTATGCGCATCGAAAAAGGTTATGCGTCACCATACATGGTAACAAACGGCGAGCGCATGGTTGCCGAGTATCAAGAACCTTATATTTTAATTACCGACAAAAAAATCAGCTCCGTTCAAGAGCTCTTGCCGATTCTCGAAAAAGTTGTGCAAACCGGTAAAAAAGAAATCGTCATCATTGCCGATGATGTAGAGGGTGAAGCGCTTACAACTTTGGTTTTAAACAAACTCCGCGGTACTTTCTCCGCGCTCGCGGTTAAAGCCCCGGGCTTTGGCGATCGCAAAAAAGAAACCTTACAGGATATAGCAACTGTAACCGGCGCAACGGTTATCACGGAAGATCTCGGACGCAAGCTGGATTCTGTTACATTGGAAGACTTGGGCACTTGCCACAAAGTAATTTCTACAAAAGAATTTACAACCTTCGTAGAGGGCAAGGGCAATCAAGCCGATGTTGATACTCGCATTTCTCAAATTAAACAACAAATCGAAAACTCCGATTCTGAATTCGATAAAGAGAAGCTGGCAGAACGCTTGGCAAAACTTACGGGTGGAGTAGGTGTCATCAAAGTTGGCGCAGCCACAGAAGTGGAAATGAAAGAAAAGAAAGATCGTATTGATGACGCTGTCGCCGCAACCAAAGCCGCAGTCGAAGAGGGTATCGTTCCGGGCGGAGGTGTAGCGTTAATAAAATCCACGAAAGCTTTGGACGCTCTTAACCTCACAGGCGACGAAGCCACAGGTGTCCAGATTTTACGAAAGGCTCTCGAAGCACCTGTTTACGCAATCGCCGAGAACGCTGGTCGTAAAGGGGATGTAATCGTCGAAGCCGTCAAAATCTCCGGAGGCGATATGGGCTACGACGCCGCAAAAGATGAAATGAATGTAAATATGTTAGAACGCGGAATCATCGACCCGGCTAAAGTTACTCGCTCCGCATTGCAAAACGCTTCCTCGGTCGCCGGCATGTTCCTAACAACCGAATGTGTAATCATAGATCTCCCCAAAAAAGAAGAGCCTATGGCAGGCGGGGGCATGCCCGATATGAGCGGAATGGGATACTAACTCGTAATAACCAATCACCAATATTACAATATCCAATAAATAACCAATCTACCAATAACCAAATAATCAATTGGTAATTGGAGCTTGGTTATTGGTAATTGATTGGTAATTGGAACTTGGTTATTGGTTATTTACAGGTAGTTATGTTATAATCCCTCCAGAATTTTTAATTCGTAATTAGTAATTCATAATTGAATAAAGTTTATGTCAGAAGAAACAAAAGTCCCGGCATTTGATGCTAAGGATGTCAGTGATAATAAAGTAATCGCCTGTTTGGCCTACATTATCTTTTTTATCCCAATGTTAGCGGCTAAAGATTCCAAGTTCGCCATGGAGCACGCAAAGCAAGGTTTGGTGCTTGCCATCGCCGCTCTTATTATCTGGATTGCCGGTATGGTTATTCCTGTAATTGGATGGTTTTTAATCGGTCCAATTGGTTCCTTATTGGTTTTGATAGTTGCTATCATTGCAATTATAAAAACCCTTCAAGGTGAGTTTTGGGAAATCCCGGTTATCGGAAAATATCGCAGTACGTTTAAGTTCTAAGCAATGGTTTTAAACTGCGAAATTATCATCAAATTGTAGCAAACAAAAGAGCGGTGGAATACCGCTCTTTTATAATCTTTATTTTATTTACGATCGTTTAAAGGCGTTAATATTTGTAACTCCCTGATCACCGGTTTGGACCCGGCAACCCATGGTGACCATATAATATAAGACGTTTCAAGAGGGTATAATGTTACACCTCAATTGGGAATTCCTTTAAACAAACGTAAAAATTTACGCTGTTTATACACCCATCTCTTTAACGCGATTCTTGGAGATATGGCAATTTCATGGCATAATATGACAATGAACAAGATAAAAGCCGAGCACGAAATCAAGGAGCTTTTAAAACAAATAGAAACAGATCTCGACGATTACAATCGTCGATTGGAAAAAATCGGAGTCGAACGCCGTGAGATCCTCCGTCTTTTCGCGCGCCGTTTAGAAAAGATAGAAGTCGCCAAAATGCAACAAAGAGTAAAAGAACAAGCTTATGGAGATACTAAAGAATAACAACGAAGAACCGCGTCAGGAGGTTTTTTCGCCTAAAGATAATATTAGTGTCTCTGGTGCTCTTGAGCTTATAAATAATTTTTTCAAATTAAAAAAAGCTCATAACTCTCCAGAGGATTTAGTGGCCGGTGTCGCATCTAGTTATAAACTGCCAAAAACCGATACCAAAGATCTTGTCTTAAAAACCGTGGAGGAACTTGCTGCTATAGACGCAAAAGAGGTTGAGTTAATTAAAGAAGCGAAAGAAACGGGTGAGCGATATAGGCAAGCTTTGCAAGAGTTACAAAGTAACATTTAATTATTATAAATTCCTCAAATTACTTTATTATTTATTATTTGTTAATTATTATTTAGATTCCAATGATCCAAGAACTAAACGATCGCATCGAATCCCTCGAATCCCGACTCATGGAAGCCTGGAAGATTTTGGATTTGGATGCGCGCAAAGAAGATGCGGATGCACTGGAAGTCGAAGTCAGTGCCCCGGATTTTTGGTCAGATCAAGATCGTGCTAAAGATGAAATGCAAAAGCTGTCGGATTTAAAAACTGAATATGATCTTTGGAATAATTTTAAAACAGAGCTGAAAGATCTGCGCGAGTTGGTGGAAATCGCCGAAACCGAAAAAGATGGGGGTGTTATTGCTGAAGCGGAAACTAAAATCACAGAATTGGAATCAGCTTTTGAAAAGATGGAATTCGCAATGCTCCTATCAGGGCCACACGATTCCGCTAACGCGGTCATGAGTATCCACGCCGGCGCCGGCGGTACGGATGCTCAAGATTGGGCCGAGATGCTTATGCGCATGTACTTTAGGTTTGCCGAGAAAAAGAATTGGAAAGTTAAACTCGTAGACGAAAGCCGTGGAACCGAAGCCGGCATTAAGTCTGTAACTTTCTTTGTCCAGGGGCGCCACGCTTACGGCCACCTCAAGCGCGAAGCCGGTGTTCACCGCTTGGTCCGCCAATCTCCTTTTAATGCCGATGCACTAAGGCAAACGTCATTTGCTTTAGTCGAAGTCATACCCGAACTGGATGATAAGGTTGAAATCGAAATCAAACCCGACGATTTGCGTATTGATACATTTATGAGCGGAGGTAAAGGCGGGCAATCTGTAAATACTACGTATTCAGCTGTGCGTATTGTGCATATTCCAACCAAAATAACCGTTTCCTGCCAAAATGAGCGCTCGCAAACGCAAAACAAGGAAACCGCCATGACGATCCTTAAAGCCAAACTCGCGAAGCTTAAAGAAGAGGAATTACTCCAAGAAAAACAAGAACTTCGCGGTGAGTATCACAGTGCCGAATGGGGCAACCAAATCCGCTCGTATGTACTTCATCCGTATCACATGGTAAAAGATTTGCGCACCGAATACGAAACATCGGATACCGACGCGGTGTTAGACGGTGATTTGGATGCTTTTATCGAGGCCGAACTCCGTAAAGATGCCGCCAAAAAAGATGTAAGAGGGGATTTGAACAAAGATTAGTATGGATGAAAAATTGAAAGATGATATTAAAACCGCGGTACAAATCCTCAACTCCGGAGGAGTTATCGCCATTCCCACCGAAACCGTTTACGGCCTTGCTTGCGATCCGCGAAATATAAATGCGGTGCAAAAAATCTTTGCCATCAAAGGACGCAACGACGGCAAACCTTTACAGATGATAGCCTCGAGCTTTGCGCAAGTGGAATCCTTGGCAGATCTTACAACCGCCGAAAACCGTGTAGCCAAAAAATACTGGCCCGGGCCGTTAACCTTGCTCATCAAACTTAAAAAAGATATTAAACTGGCGCCTCAGATTAGTCCCAATCAAATAATCGGCATCCGCATAACATCTTCACCAATCGCATCAGCCATAGTCAAAGCTTTTGGCCGCCCCATTACCGCAACATCCGCCAACCGCAGTGGAATGTCACCGGCAGTCTCCGGTATCGGCGTAACGCGCGCGTTCAAGAACTACGAGAGCAAACCCGATTTCGTACTTGATGTCGGCGCCATCGATAAAAACCTACCCACTACAGTCGCAAGTATTGCAGATGACGGAAAAGCCACAATCCACCGCCAAGGAGCTGTTATATTGTAATATCCGCTCGTGAATAATAAAAAATTTGTACGATGTACGAGAAGTGATCGAGCTCAGCTCGACGATGTACGATTAGTTAAGATATGAACAAAAACGAGATAATCTCTATTTTGAAAGATCTTGGACGACGCCCAAACAAAGGCTTGGGCCAGAATTTTTTAATTGATAAAAACATTCTCGGGAAGATCGTAACTACATCAGAAATCAAAAAAGGGGATAGAGTATTAGAAATCGGCCCCGGCCTCGGTGTCCTCACAGAAGCCCTCTTAGAATCCGGCGCACAATTGACAGTTATCGAAAAAGATAAAGTCTTAGCCGATCGACTCTCGCAACAGCGACCCCCTCGTCAAAGGGGGATAATCACGCAAAGCGCGATTCGGGGGATTTGCGCCGACGCAGCCAAATCCGACTTCGACGACCTAATGGGCGCAAAACCCTGGAAGTTCGTCTCCAACCTCCCATACTCAATAACATCCTTAGCTCTCCGCAAGGCACTCTACGCTAAAAACCCACCAACACTTCTTATCGCTCTCATTCAAAAAGAAGTAGCGGAGAGAATCCTCGCAGAAGATAAAAAAGAGAAAATGTCGCTCTTGGCTTTAATGTCGCATCTGGCTTGTGCCGAGATCAAAATCATCCATCGCGTTTCACCTACATCGTTTTATCCGGAGCCAAAAGTCGATTCCGCGATAATCAAAATGGTTCCACTGTCTGCAAAAGATCGCCTAAAAAAATGGGGGATAGACCCCGAGGCAGTCATGAAGGTAGCCAAACTTGGATTCTCCCACCCGCGCAAGCTCTTAGGCCGCAACCTTGGCATCAAAACCGAGGCATGGGAAGAAATAACAACAAAGCTACACATCAACCCCAAAGCCCGCGCCGAAGAGCTTACAGCCAAAGAATGGGTAGAGTTGGCGAAATGTCTGAACCTTGATTAACTCCTTTTGTCTTGAACCACGATTCATTGGATTATTCCGATTAGCACGATTATTATTAAACTTGCTCTCGAAATATAGTCAATAATCAAGTTAATCCCTTAATCAAGTGAATCAAGGTTCAAGACAATAAAAATGCAATTAAAACAGGCTCCGATAATCGAGTGATCATCGGAGCCTTGTTGAGTGAGGGTGGGTTTACGCAGCTTCGACTTTGGGTTCCTCCGCAGGCGGAGGCAAAGTCTTAACTGGCGCGAGTCGCGCTTGCTTCATATCGTTGAACAAGCGCTTCAGAAGTTTTGCCTGATTGCTCAGGTCGAGGAATCGCCTTGTAGCGGTACCTCCAAAACTCTGTCTTTCAGATTCCGCGAGCCGCCGCAGAACCTCCGAATTCTCGTAAATAATTCCGCTTGCCTTGCCGGCGAGTTCTTTGTCGGCGAGGCGGGCGAAATTCACTAGAAGCTCACGAAGCTTTCGGGAGAGTAGAATCTCCTCGATCGCCGGCCGGTTGGTGGAGCTTTCGTGCTCCTCCGGTTTGGGAAAAAGCAGGTCGAAGAACTTTTGATCTTCGCCCCGCTGAAGTAGTTCGGTTAGGTCACGAAGCTCCTGGAGCCTTTTTGCTGCATGGCACATAATATCACCTATGCAGCCTGGCGCTTGCTCTGCTTCCTCTGCGGAAGCTGAGTCACGCCTTTGGGTTCGGTGCGCATGGCGAGCGAGTGCAAGAAGCGGGATTTACCACCGCTTTCCTTTCGCGCACGCCGGCGTAGGTTCACCGCAAGTACTCGAGCCAACTCCGGATCTATGTCCTGGAGCTTCTCGAGACCTTCGATCACCTTCTCGTCCACGAGCCTTGCTTCAGCAATAGCCTTGGCCGCAGCCTTGGTATCGCCTCGAGCCAGCTCGCGGTCGAGAACAGCCTGTAGCTGTTCGGGCTTCAGTTTGGGTTGCTTTGTCGGCTTCTGAGCCTTTACCTTGGGCTTCCAGCTCATTCGACTTGCGAGCGATTGCAAGAAACGCGCCTGGCGCTCCTTACCCTCGTCACAAGTGAGCGAGAGCTCGGCCGCCTCAGCCTCGAAAGCTTCAGCGATGGCCAATCTCAAGCTCTGCGGAGCGGAAGTCAAAACAGTCTGCGCATCAGCTTCGATGCGCATTCCATTCCTCATCGCCTCGAGGAGTCCTGCAACGATTGGGGCGGCCTTGCCGACCATGAGGATTTCCTCCATGGCCGACCCGCCCAACCAGTGTTTGTACACCATCTGGGCGGCGCCCTTCCAATCGCGTGTTTCGATCATGCACAGAGTGCGCACCTCGGTCAGTTGGAAGTCGAAGACCGAGTCTCTCGGGCAGAAGTATAAACTTCCGCTCTGTACTCGGGACTTCTTCTCCGCGGTAACGTTGCGTCCCTCACGAGACCTCTTACGTTTCGGCATTTTTTATCTCCCGGTTACTTGGCAAGGGCGATCACAAGGATACGCCCCTACAGTTTCAAAATACACGCAATAAGCCCACTTGATGGACTTTATGAACTTTTAACTTTATAAACTCATTTGTAAGGAACCGCTTAATATAGCATAAAATTGCCCAATTGTCAACCCCACCGAATCGTCCATGGTCCTAGGTACATGGTCCTGGCTCCGAACCCAGAGCCAGGACCCAGGACCATGTACCTAGGACCTGTGAGCAAGAAGCGTATTCCTCCTCTAAACATGGCTAAAAATCGGTTTTTAGGCTTATCCACAAAAATCAAGCGGGTTTTCTTGACAAGTTATTGGGAATTGGCTATATTTCTCGCACCTTCTTAAAGAAGGTAAAAAATCTCAATTTTCCTAATGGTTCTCAGCGAACACGACATATCAAGAGAACAAGGAAGTGAGACGTAAATTGGACAATGAAATAGTGATCGTCTAAGGAAATACGTTTATTCCACCCCAAAGCTTCGGCTCTGGGGATGGCCTCTAAAGCTTTATGTTTTAGGGGAACCGGTCTTCAAAGAGAAGGTCGTTGCCATTTCCCGTCAGGGAATGGCTAAAAATTGACCCTGCATATCTACCAGGAGTGCAGGGGTTAAAAGTCGTAAGGCTTTTTACTGAGAGTTTGATCCTGGCTCAGGATGAACGTTGGCGGCGTGTCTAAGGCATGCAAGTCGTGCGGACATCAATTTGTAGCAATACGTGTTGATGTTAGCGGCAAACGGGTGCGTAACACATTGGTAATCTACCCTCCAGTCGGGCATAACTTCGCGAAAGCGAGGCTAATTCCACGATGGACATGCGGGGACATATGTCATTCGCATGTAAAGCGCAAAACGCGCTGGAGGAGGAGCCTATGGCCCATCAGCTTGTTGGCGGGGTAAAAGCCCACCAAGGCTATGACGGGTAGGGGGTGTGAGAGCATGACCCCCCTCACTGGGACTGAGACACTGCCCAGACACCTACGGGTGGCTGCAGTTAAGAATATTCCTCAATGGCCGAAAGGCTGAAGGAGCGACGCCGCGTGCGGGATGAAGGGTTTCGGCTCGTAAACCGCTTTTATTTGGGAAGAACGATGACTGTACCAAATGAATAAGAGGTTGCTAACTCTGTGCCAGCAGCAGCGGTAATACAGAGACCTCAAACGTTATCCGGATTTATTGGGCGTAAAGGGTCCGCAGGCGGTTATGTGCGTCACGGGTTAAATGTTAGGGCTCAACTCTAACACCGCTCGTGATACGGCATAACTAGAGTTCGGGAGAGGCACATGGAATTGCCGGTGTAGGGGTAATATCCGTTAATATCGGCAGGAACGCCAAATGCGAAAGCAATGTGCTGGAACGATACTGACGCTCAGGGACGAAAGCGTGGGGAGCGAAAGGGATTAGATACCCCTGTAGTCCACGCCCTAAACGATGGATGCTAGATATTGGGAGTATCGACCCTCCCAGTGTCGGTGAAAAAAGCTAACGCATTAAGCATCCCGCCTGGGGAGTACGGCCGCAAGGCTAAAACTCAAAGGAATAGACGGGGACCCGCACAAGCGGAGGAGCATGTGGTTTAATTCGACGATAAGCGAGGAACCTTACCTGGGCTCGAAATGTAGCTGCAAGCCGATGGAAACATTGGCCGCCTTCGAGGGTGCTATATAGGTGCTGCATGGTTGCCGTCAGCTCGTGTCGTGAGATGTACCGTTAAGTCGGGAAACGAGCGCAACCCCTGTCCCATGTTGTATTTTCATGGGAGACTGCCTCGGATAACGGGGAGGAAGGTGGGGACGACGTCAAATCAGCATGGCTCTTACGTCCAGGGCTACACACGTGCTACAATGACTAGGACAATGGGTTGCCAAACCGCAAGGTGGAGCTAATCCCATCAAACCTAGCCTCAGTTCGGATTGAGGGCTGAAATTCGCCCTCATGAAGTTGGATTCGCTAGTAACGGCCGATCAGCAATGCGGCCGTGAATACGTTCTCGGGTCTTGTACTCACCGCCCGTCACGTCAAGAGAGTTGGCAATGCCCGAAGGCCCTGATAAGGGGACGAAGGCAGGGCTAGCGATAGGGACGAAGTCGTAACAAGGCATCCGTAGCGGAAGCTGTGGATGGATCACCTCCTTTCTAGGGAGAAACTCCAACACTGTTGGAAATTCGATTCTACCGAAATTGAGCTTGCTCAGTTAGGTAGACCCGAGGTCGATGATGTATCACCAAGTTTACTTGGATGACATCTCATTTCGGCGTATTTCCTTCAGATGGTCACTATTTCATTGTGCAAAATAAAATCAGGCTTACTGCCTGATTTTTGGTTATCAATATTGGTAACATGTTTCTTGTTAGATAAAAAAACGCACACCTTATATTGTATTGGCGTGCGGTAGTCATCATTTAGTCTAACCGATACGAAAACCTTGATTTTGTAAATTGAATAATCCTCATTCGAGGATTTGTGAGATTAGTTTTCATTATATATTCGCCATGAGATATAAAAGAGAACAAAGGTCGTCAGACTAGATAATATCAAAAATCTGAGATTAAAAAGAAAATTTTCTTTAATGAATTAATGATTTCATAAGAAAAATTGCAAGTGCTATTTGTGACACAAAAAATACTCCAAATCCCAATACTAAACAGAGTATAAAACAAGAACTGGTTAACAATATCATTACAGGCAATCTCCTAGTTGGAAAGTTCTGCAATTTAAACTATCTTAAAAAGTATAATCGGTCAATCCTGTTACAATGTTATCAGTTTCATAAACATTTAAAAAGACAAAATCAGTAGAAAATTATAAAAAAATCCTCAAGCGAGGATTGATTTAGGTACCTTTTGATTTTTTCTGGTAATTCCACCACAAAAAATAATGTGGCGCTCTGATAACTCAATATCAGCGTTTATACGATTATATAGAATTGTAAAATCATCGATAGAAATCGCACCGCCACCAAAACCACGACCGGTTCTAGAGTTTCTAAGGTATACAGCAACTTGTCCCGCGGGCGCAAAAGTATCTGTAAATGTTATGAGGTCGATCTCTTGATTATCAATTAATGTTTTGAAAAAATCATCTGGTGTTTGAAAAAGTTCGATGTCTGTTCTTATGCGTATTCCGGATTCTTTTACGCTATCCATTTAGTTTTCCTTTCAAAAATAATTTTAACATAATTACAACTCTTATCATATATTGATAAGTAGTTTTTAAAAAAAATCATAATATAAAAAACACAGTTGCCTATGTTTTTTAAATAAAAATAAATTTTTTATCCTCCATCAAGTCGGACCAGTCAACGCATTACCGCTGACTGATGGTCGGGCTAGTGAGACTTGAACTCACGGCCTCATGCACCCCATGCATGCGCGCTAGCCAACTGCGCCATAGCCCGACTCGATAGATGATTAGTTTGTTATTTTTTTTGATTGCACCCCATGGTCGCCGCTGCGACCGCTGGCGGGCGGAGTTTAGTCGCCGAAGGAAACCCATAGCCCGATGTGGCATAGTTATCTCATATTTTTAGAAATTTTGCAAGGCGTTACAAGGTACTGATTTGACAAATATTATGTCCATGACATACTTAATGTAAGGGGGGAGAAATGACAAAATCAGATAAAAACTCTAAGCTCGTTTGTATTGTTGTGGTCGAAAAAAATCAAGAAGGTGATGTGTTTACGAGCACAGTCTATCAAGAAATTGTTCCTTTTGAGATTGTTAACATATACATTTCAGGCTTTACTAAAGCTTTGAAAGTGTATTGGGATGAGGAAAAAATCTGGGTCGTCGGAGATTATCTTATGCGGAATTATGAGATCTCTGATATTAAAAGAATGGGAAAACAAATCTTCCCCGCCCCGGGTAATGATGATGATGTGGATGGTTGGGTAGCTTGTTACTCAAACGACCAAACAACACTTTCGCTTTGGGCCAGTAACCGTGAATTGAGATTTCGCGAGCAACAAAACGACCAAACCGCATGAACTCTAAGCTCTATTACTGCAGAGCTTTTTTAAATTACATAGATTCTTTACTTAATATTAAAAAAATCGGGCATATTATCTAAAGATAGCCACATTTTGAGGCAAAAAAGGGCATTTCCTTAGGGTTTTCCACAGGTCGGCCCCAAAACCCTTGATTTTATTGGCCAAAATGCTTGCGCATGCAATTATACTCAAGTATACTTGTTCACATATCATGAAACATATAACACGTAGCATGTAACAAGATAAATGTTACAAGTTACATGTTACAAGTTACATGTAATTAATTCCTTAATTTTTAATTACTTAATTTGTAATTTTAATTGAATTTAGTTATGCCAAAAATGACCAAGTCACAAATGTTGACTACTCTCTCTGAGAAATGCGAAATGTCTAAAAAAGATGTTACAACTCTTATTGAAGAGTTAACAGAGCTCGCATATAAAGAAGTTAAAAAGAATGGTGAGTTTACACTCCCGGGTATCGGTAAGCTTGTAAAGGTAGCTCGCAAAGCTCGCATGGGCCGCAACCCCGCAACAGGTGAAACAATTAAGATCCCGGCAAAAACAGTTGTAAAATTCCGCGTTGCCAAAGCAGCTAAAGAAGCTGTCTTGTAATCAACCTCAAAAAAAACAAAAAACCCTCAGCTAAATACTGAGGGTTTTTAATAACCAATCATCAAGCTCTCTTCGACTCTGAGGGATCCTCCCTCAGAGTCGAAGACCAATAACCAATAAATAATCAATTACCAATAACAATCACTAATAACCAATTGGTTATTCGGTTATTGATTATTGGTAATTGATTGGTGATTGTTTTGTTGGTTATTGATTATTAAAGTATAATGTCTCCATGCCAGCATCGGCCACAAAAACTAAACGAACAATACGCCCCCTTGTCAAAGGGGGATATCCAACGCAAAGCGTTGGATTGGGGGATTCTCGGTCCCTGCGTCCATCTCCAAAAGAATTGGAGGCTGCTTTAAGTGAGTTTGGCCACAAGCTTGTAATGATGGCATCGGATAATTGCCGCGTGCTCCCTCACATCTTGCATCTTATTGGTAAAGGAGGGGAACATATTGTTTTTGAAGATATTCGCTTTCCCAACTACATACTCAAAGTCGACTTTATCGAAAGTTTGCCTGTTCTTTATGCTCAAGCGCGCGGCGAAGAAGTAATTGCAAAAGCTATCGCTGATATCTCTCGCAAAGCCGATGATCATCGTAATCGCATCAAACGTCTGCAATCCTATTTCTTGCCCGGTCAAGTCCCGATAGAGATTGTTCGTGTTAAAGAAATCCCGCTGACAAAAAAAGTTGTGGTTGCTGTTCTAAAAGACCGCAATATAGAAATCCCCAAAAATCTCGTTGTTCCCAAAACCATGCCGGTTCTTTGTACTCTGCAACACAAAATATCTCGCCCTAAAAAAGAAGATAGAATCGATATCTACTCCAGCTATTCGGAATTAAACCGCACAATCAAACTCGAATATTATTCCGAGGGCCATCGCTTGCTTGCATCAGCACAATCCATAGGCCCTGTCGCAAAAGAAACCCGCGAAAAAATAATTTCCTACATCTATCCATCTCTAAAGAAAATAATAAAAATCGCCAACGAAGACGAAGGCTTCCGCCACGCATTGGCAAGCTATATTAAACGCGCAATGAAATACTCCGCGGACACAAATGAGATTATCGATATGGCGGGCGGAGGGAATGTAATGTTTGTTAAAAACGAAACCAATGTTTGGGAACCTTTCTTAATGGATGCACTATCGCCCGCGGAATTAAATTTCGATCTCATTCGCAAAGCATCACTTCTTATCAAACACGGTCAAGAAATCGATATCCGCACCAAAGCCAATACACTAAATGTATTAAACTATATCCGCTTTGCCAACGCCCTCGCCATGATCGCAGGCATAGCCACACGCCTGGAAGTATTTGGTATCACATCCATCACGCCCCAACTCTGGCACGAGGGCTTGATGATCGAAAAATATTTGGATGTTTACACACCAAAATCACGTAATACAGAGGTGGAATAGTACAAAAATTATAGTTTGCAGTCTTTTTTTGTATTGACATTAATAATTAAAACACATAGCATGTGCCCTGTTATTCAGGACGTTTAGCTCAGCTGGTTAGAGCGTTCGATTCACATTCGAAAGGTCGGAGGTTCGAGTCCTCCAACGTCCACCACGTAAAAAATCGCTATAAGTAAAATTTGGCGATTTTTTATATGGTCCGTGATCCGCGTAGCGGATTTTACGGGGCAAACAATTTTAATGTACGCGATTTCACGTGGCACGGCCCATATAAAAACTGCGATGTTAGTTGTGGTTTTTTATAAACAATATGTGGATATTTTATCCATTGTTATAAATGTTTCATGATATAAGAACTTATGTTATAATCAGGTTACCCTTCTTATGACAAAGGAAACATCTAAAAAGCGTGTGATACGCAAGCGCACGAAAGCCGGCAATAGCCCATCACCATCCGCAAAATCAAAGTGCGGCCCATGCGGCCATTCGCATTGCGATGACAAATGTCGTGTTCGCTATATCGGCCCCACTACTCATGTTCGCGATCACCACATATTGCATGCGGCTCGTGGTATTTCGCATATTTGGCCCGCTGTAATTATAGCCGGCTTGGCTATTGTGTTAACAGGTGCGATTTCGTATCAAACCGTCAATGCGCAAAACAAACAGATAGATCGTGAGTTGTCACAAAACTCAACCGAACAAATACTAAATAAGTTAGACAGTTTAGAAACACGCATAGATGTTATGGAACGGGACATCGAAGGGTTGTTCCGCGCACAGGGAAATGATAACAACGTAACACCGGATTCCGTGTTTCCACCACTAAACTAAGGCTAAAAATTACAAAAACAGGCGTTGAATTGATCAATTGCAAAGATTCTCCGCTTTTGCTATTCTTTCACGACAGGGATGGTAGGCGAGTTCTACGAACGTGTTCTGGCGAGGATACCGTTCGAGATCTCACTTACCATCCTTTTTTGACCTTGATTTACAGGATTAGAAACCGATTAGCAGGATTGTAACCTTTGCAAATATTTACCAAATATCGCCCAAGATACAAATAAACTCAAACACGGTTCTGTTAGTTTGGTAAATATTTGGAAATTCTTGGTAAAAATTTGGTAATATTTATTTACAATTCTGTTCAATCCTGCAAATCCCGTTAATCAAGGTAATCAAGGTATATGTCGATCAGGCACAATAAGCACGATAGAATCTCGCCTTTAGGTGGAACTCGCGAAGAGCGTATCAACAAAGTCATGGAGAACCGCTGGCAAGATTTGGAAGTAATAATAGATAATGTCGACGACCCGCATAACATCGGGGCGATTTTGCGCACTTGCGATGCGGTTGGAGTTGGCACTGTTCATCTCCTTTACCCCGAAGGAAGCCCTCCGCGTTTAAGAGAAATGCGCGGTGATTCCGCCGCCTCTGCCGCCAAGTGGCTCAATATAAAAAAGTGGACTTCTATCAAAGATTGCATCGCAGATATCAAATCGCGCAACCTAACCATCTACGCAACCGCACTCGATTCAAAAGGCAAACCGCATTTTGATTACAATCTCGCCGCGCCATCAGCCATCATCATCAGCAACGAAACCCACGGCATAACAGCAGAACTAAAATCCCTTGCAGATCACATCATAGCCATCCCCATGCGAGGTTTTGTTCAATCCCTAAACGTCTCCGTCACCGCCGCAACAGTTCTCGAGGAAGCGATGCGTCAGAGACTGGTTAACGGTAATTTGTAGGGGCGATACCTCGTGTTCGTCCATCATCTGTTGTAGGGTGCGAACCTAGTGTTCGCCCGTTCTGTCGCCAAAGGCGTAACTTGATTAGCTTTGATATAGCGCGGGCGATCACAAGGATGCGCCCCTACAAATACAAAAAATAACCAATTGGTTATTTGGTTATTGAATATTGATTATTTATTGGTGATTGGAATTTGATTATTGGTTATTGCGAAGACTCTGTCTGAGCGTAGCAATAGCATGTTCCTTCGCCTCCACAACCGGCATCGCAATGGCACCGCCGGATTTTTCGCGCGTTCCATCAAATCCAAGCGCTCTCCCCAATATCCTTGCATCATGCGGAGCTTCTGCGAATAATGCTGCTCGAGTTGTATTTTCATCGTGCTCAACAAAAATCGCAACCAACTTTGCATCCGGTGCATAGGCAATTAATTCTTGTACCAACTCATCAAGCTTAGCCTCTGTTGTTCCGGTTTCCATTATGTCTTGCTTGCTCAAACTGGTCCAAACCATTTCGTTAGCAGTATCTTGTTCCAGCCGTGTCAAAGCCCTTCCCCAAAGTTTAAGCGTGCTCACGCTTCTGGTTCTCCAAAGCTGATGCACAACCGACTCTCTATCTGCGCCAAGCGATACAAGTTTTGATGCGCGTTCCAAAGTCTTTGGCGTCACACTCGCGGATTTAAAAGACTGTGTCTTCCAAATCATTCCGGCCATAAGAGCCGTTGCAATCTTTTCATCAATTTTTTGTTCGTTCCAATCCGTAAACCAGCCATGTAATACCTCGGTTACCGAACCCGCTGTCATATCCACCAAGTTTATCGCGGCCCAGTGCTCGTTTTTGGCATCATGATCTATATTGATAACCGGAGTTCTGTAAACAAAATCGGCATGATTGGGAAACAAATCGGAGAGCATGTTTCTATCATAACAACCCAAAGCGACAATTAAATCGTACCTATCTTCGCCTTGGTGAAAACTTAAATCATGCGCGCTCCACTCACCGTGTTTTGGTGTAAGCACAATATCCAAATTGCCATCCTTTACATCATAAGACATCTCGCTGACCGGTATTTTATCTACTTTTAAAGAAATTCTAAAATCTCTCATTGCAGATAATTGCGGTAAAATAAGCTCCTTCATGGGCAAATATGCCGGCAATTTCAGGATATTCAGATTAGGGGAGTATGCATCCACTTCCAGCCCATGGGCCCGCAAATACGCAAAAAGCCCAGCCATGGCTGCCGCTATGTCTGCTGTTGGGTTTTCTGGAGCAACTACGAGGGTGCGTTTGGCGCGCTTTAAGGCCTCTGTTGCTTGCGTAAATCCTTGATAGGCCATACTAAACTAAACTTTTCCCAAATATTGACCAAGATACAAATATTATCAAACTTAACTTTATAGAGTTTGGGATATATTTGGATTAACTTGGTAAATATTTGGTTATATTTGTGTAAACCTTAGTGCATGAGGGTGAACTAGGGAATGGGATAGATTACCTTTAATTTAGCATCATGTCAACGGTTTGACATGTTTTTAACCCCTTATCTCAACCAAGCCCAGAAACCCCACCAAAATCCGTCAGCCACCATTGACAAAAACACAAAAATATGATAGCTTAGCAATTATATTCATTTGGTTCTTTATATTTTCAGTCATCTTAAAGTACTTTATGGACTTTTCGCTTGATGGACTTGCGACTTCTGTTTCTGGCCCCGTGGCGGAATGGCATACGCGGCGGATTTAAAATCCGCGGCCGCAAGGCATTAAGGGTTCGACTCCCTTCGGGGCTACCAAAACAAAAAAGAGGAGAGGGTTATGAACGAAGAAAACGTCAAGAAGCTTGAAGCTGCCGCTAGGGTCTTCGATCTCTCTGTGGTGTCTGCCACGAGAGAAGTTGCTGAGATGATTAACTCTGTCGACAAGCTCCTAACAAAACACCTTGGTGAGCTGTACAGCGCAGCCCAAGACATGTTCAGAGCTGCGGAGATAAATAGCAGTGCCGCACAAAAGATGCTCGAAGCATCGCAGGCCAACTCCAGAGCAGCGGAGCAAATGGCAGAAGCTGCGGAGCAGATGTTACGCGCGGCGCATACCATGCAACGTTAGGCGTACGATCCAACCACTCAGCCCGGTTATCCTGGTTTTGAACTATTATCCACCGAAAACCAAGGAGATACGAGATGAGTGCAGGAAAAACCAGAGGAGCGCAGTTCCCGGTTCACTACGAAGATCGTAACTTGAAGGTTTACACAAATCCTTCGGGCGAAGTCTTCATCGAAGATGTCCAGACCGGCGTCAGCCTGCGCATCTGCGCAAATCGCGCCGACGGTCTACACTTCACAACCTGCGGCAGGCTCGAACCTATCCTGGTCACGAACATGATCGGATACCGCGTCGAGCCTCGCAAACCATAGTCCCGGGATCTTCCACGGGGCTACCCACCCCTCAACCACTCGGTTGGGGGATTTTTATTTTCATTAGTCATTAGGTTGTAAATATCTTAAGTCTAATCTAAGAGTTTATTTCTAATAGGAGTATCCTGAGCTTGTCGAAGGGTTTATTTCCCAACTCTTGACAAAATGCTAAAATTCAGGCAATAATGCAGTTGCTCTTTTTTATAACTTGCTTGAAAACGACCCAAACAAAAGGAAAGATGTTAATGAGCGCAGGCAGTGATTATCCCAACAGTATGTTCCGAAACGAATCTCCCTCATCGCCGGACGTTTTGTATGGCTTGAGTCGCGGATTGGGTGAAGCCCCACAATCAGACGAAACTGCAACCGCGGAAGCGCGGCTCTACGGTGAGAGCCCGAGTGACAGCCTGTTCGATCTCGAAGCGGAAGCCGAAGAAGAGTAGAATGAATCGCAAACAAGTGGGGTGATCATGAAGCTCGAATGCCATACCGGGAACATCCGTGTTCCATGCACTGTCAACCAGTCATTGGCATTCCTGCTTCAAAACGGTTTGCCAAAAATCGACAATCGCGAGTCACGCACGGGCAGGCTGGTTTTTGTCAGCCATGTACCACTCTCGTTCCACGGGTTTGCGCACCAATTGCGCTGGCTCCGTGATGAACTCGCCAGCCTTCGCAAAAATCCTCCTGTTAACGGAGCCATCGTTGTGAAATGGATGGAGCTCATGCAGGTGCCGGATAATTGCAGTGAGGTCTGTAAACAACTCTCTCCGGATATTCTAAATATTGTCTGGATGCGATCATTGAGGCAGAGGATGCCACTCGCAACAGTCATCAGAATCTTCGCCGCGTAAAAACGCGGCCAACTCCCAAGCTCTCGAACTCTCGAGGGTTTTTAAATTGTCTGAACCTTGATTAAACTTGATTCTAGCTCATATTTTCTTGATTACCATAGGTATAATTTTATTCAATAAGTAATCAAGTTTAATTAGGTTTTGTAATCGGTTTGATAATCAAGGTTCAAGATAATAGGTAATCAAGCGAATCAAGGTTCGGCTTGATATTTCCCCTCCATTCCCGTAATATCCCTAAATAAACATAATCAAATCTTTCCCAAGTTTTTACAAATACTAAGCAAACAATGTTTGGTGAGATTTGTATCTTGGGCAATATTTGGTAAATATTTGTTGATTTATGGATTTCAAAGATCTACCAAAAGCCTACGATTCAAAAGACGTAGAAGCCTATATTTACAAGCGCTGGGAAGAGAACGGTTTTTTTAATCCCGATAAACTCCCCGAGCGCAATCAGCAAGGAGCTCCGTTCTGCATTTCCATGCCGCCACCAAATGTAACCGGTGTCCTTCACCTTGGGCATACTCTGGAAAACGCACTTATGGATACCATGGTTCGATTCGAGCGCATGCGCGGTAAAAAAGCCGTCATTGTACCGGGAACAGATCATGCTGCTATTGCCACCCAGGCTAAAGTGGAGAAAATGCTTATCGCCGATGGCATGGAATATCCTCGTGAAGAATTAGGTCGTGAAAAGCTTTTGGAGAAAATCCGCGAATTCGCAGAGGGTTCTAAAGCAACAATGATAAATCAAATCCGTAAAATCGGTACCAGTTGCGATTGGTCGCGTTTGGCTTATACATTTGATGAAGAGCGCAATACGGCTGTAAACGAGCTCTTCACCAGAATGTACAATGATGGCCTCATCTATCGCGGATACAGGGTTGTAAATTGGACAGTAAAAGGTCAATCAACTTGTTCAGACGATGAGATCGAGTATGTAGATCGTAAGGCTAAATTTTATACTTTTAAATACAGCAAAGATTTCCCAATCGTCATCGCCACAACCCGCCCCGAAACAAAACTCGGTGATACTGCCGTTGCAGTTCATCCAAACGATGACCGCTACAAACAATTTATCGGCCAAACCTTCTCTGTAGATGTTGGCGCATCCAAACCCCTAAACATCAAAGTCATAGCCGACGAAGAAGTTGATCCGGAATTTGGTACCGGCGCCCTCGGAGTTACGCCCGCTCACAGCGCAGTGGATTTTGCGATGTACGAAAAACAAAAAGCCAAGGGTGACCCAATCGATATCATCCCGGTTATCGGCGAAGATGGAAGAATGACTGCCGAAGCAGGCGAGGCTTATCAAGGATTAACCGCAGTGGAAGCTCGGGAAAAATTTGTTCAATATCTCAAAGACAACGATTTGCTAATCAAAGAAGAAGAAATCGATCAAAGCGTCGGCACTTCCGACCGCTATGGCGATGTGATTGAAGCAATTCCCAAAACTCAGTGGTGGCTCGATATGAACAAAGAAATTCCGGGCCGTGGAAAAAGTTTACGCGATTTAATGCGAGATGCGGTTACCACCGGTTTGGATGGTGATAAAGAAAAACTAGTTACAATCACCCCGGATCGTTTTACCAAACTCTATTTGGATCGTGTCGAAAATCTTCGCGATTGGTGCCTATCTCGCCAAATCTGGTGGGGTCATCGCATCCCGGTTTGGTACAAAGGCGAGGAGATTCACGTTGGCAATACAGCTCCGGAAGGCGAAGGCTGGGAGCAAGATCCGGATACTTTAGACACATGGTTCTCATCCGGTTCCTGGACATTTTCTACTCTGGGCTGGCCAAACGAAACACTCGATCTCAATACTTTTCATCCAACACAATGGATGCAAATGGGTTACGAAATTTTGTATCTCTGGCTGATGCGTATGGTGTTAATGAGTACATATCTCTTTAACGATATCCCTTTTAAAGACGCTTACATTCATGGAATCTTGCGCGATAAAGAGGGTAAAAAATTCTCCAAATCATCTGGCAATGGCATCGATCCAATCGAAGTTGTCGATGAGTATGGCTCGGATGCTCTTAGAATCAGTTTACTATTTGGCATATCAGCAGGAAATGATTCTCGTTATTACACAGAAAAAATTGAAAACGGACGCAACTTCACCAACAAACTCTGGAACATCTCACGCTTCATTTTGACGAATATCAAACAAGAATCGAGCTCAGCTCGACGAACCACGAACAACGATTCTTCCGAAGGCGAAGTTCGTAGTTCGAAATACGAAATTCGAACCTTATCTGATAAATGGATCTTATCGCGCCTCGAAGAAGTTACAGCATCTGTTACAAAGAAGTTGGAAACTTATCAATTCTCTCCAGCCGGTGAAGAGCTCCGCGATTTCACTTGGAACGATTTAGCAGACTGGTATTTGGAAATCGCTAAAGTTGAAAAAGGCAAACAAGAAATCCTAATGCACATATTGCCCACGATTCTAAAACTCTGGCACCCATTCATGCCTTTTGTCACCGAGTTCATCTGGAGCCAATTCAACCAAGACCAACTCATAGTTGCCCCCTGGCCCCAGAGCCAGGACGATGTACCGAGGACCATGGACCAAGAAGTAAATAGTTTTGAAACATTACGAAGTTTGATTACCGATCTCCGCCGCCTACGCGCAGAGCAGGGAATTGAAGCCGCAAAATTCGTAGAGTACTCAATAGTCGCCGATACATATCAGCACCAGCTGATTGAGGAAAATCACGAAGTTATCAAATCTCTCACTCGCGCCGAATCTATCAATATCGAGGAAACGATCGCCGAAGGCTGGGCAACCGATGTATCGGGTACTATGACTATTGGCCTCAACCTCGCCGGCGCAATAGATGTCGAAGCGGAAAAGATTAAACTACAAAAAGAAATCGAAGAGCTTGCGCCTTACATAAAATCGACCGAAGCGAAACTCGAAAATGCCGATTTTACATCCAAAGCTCCGGAACATGTCGTAAACAGTATGAAAGATAAGCTCGATGAGGCAAAAAAGAAACAGCAAGCTCTAAAAGAACGAATGAAATCATTGTAAAAAAAAGCGGGCCAGACGGCTCGTTTTTGTTTAGGTTTATGTTCTAGGTTTTTGCTCGCCCCCTAGATTCAACATAGGGCAGTTCATCGGCAGTACTAAGCGCCATTACAAGATCTCCAACCGGAGGAGGCCTTAGATAAACACCGGTGTTGGAAATATCGTTGGCAATCACGGTTTGCGCCATCAGAGTTAGATTCTCAGGGTGGTCGCTATCGATATCAGCATCCGCGTAGGTGAAAGCCGAAGGAGGCAGTGTATTACGCCTTTTACTCATTGTTGCGGTAAGCACAACCTTGCTTGGAGAACAGCCTTCCAGCATAAACGGCAGAACTGCATGGCTTACAGAAAGGATTTCGAGAATCGTATTCATGCTCACGTTGAAATTATTTTGGTAAATAATTTCCGGATCATCATTGTTTGGCTCGGTGGCCAGCGTAATGCAGGCAGTATATGTTTCGATGGGTATGATGGTTAGGCTCACGTTACCGGGAAGCCAGATCCGCATAACCATCCTCGAAAAAAATGAAAGAATGTGCGCTTCACAGTCATAAGGCGATGAAAGCCTCGACATGTGATCCAGCAACCGCGTTGCCAGATCCGCCGACTGGCTGTAAAAGGCGAACAGCTCTTCATTAAGATCTCTGCAAGATCTGGGTTCTGGAAAATGCATGCGCTGACCCCCTTGTTTAAGGAACAAAACTTTGGCCGAATTGCCAAAGCGGTGAAATTATAACACAAAAATTTTTTAATAAAAAATCCGCTGAAACAATCAGCGGTTTTTAGTAGTCGTCATGATCAAATGATCCATGGTGGTCCGTGAAAGCCGCTCTGGTTTCTTGCGGCTCCGTAGTCAGCACGAGTAACTCGGCAATCCCGGCAGCTTTTCGGCATAATTTGCATTCACAAGTATAACTATGATCGGAAACACTTAGTCTCTTTCGCCAAGTCACATAGAATTCGTGATAATATCCTCTACTCATTTTTTTCTCGCTTTCCATGAACTATGGGAAGTATTACATCGCCCCAACCTTCATCAACGTCCACATCCTCATCCTCAGTTTCCTCAATCCCCGCAGGCCTCACGGTCTCCGGTCGATTCTGCAGATGAGGCGATTGATTCGGTTTGTGTTTTGATACCGGCCGGTTAGCGCGATCGGCCGGTGCTTTTATCAACGACAATCTTGCAATGGCTTCACTTTGTCTAATCCGCACCGAATCTTCGGAACATATCGGCTCGGATGGAATACTTGGAGGTTGCTGCGCCAAAGCCATAGCCTCGTCTGCCAGCGAATCATACTTTTTACGAGGTGGCGGGAGTATCCCGCCAACGGTCGCATGCGATAGTTCGTCTGGAGCTTCAATCTTTTCATGCGGTATCGGCGCCACATTGCAAGTAATTGATGTTAGTGGCTTTCCCATCCGCCTTGCCTCCATCAGCCTATCGCTAAGAGGCTTTTCATCAGCTCTTACAACCGCCCCGGCTAATAACTCGGCCGGGTCATCATCTTCCGGAGCCGGTATCGTGGGTATTACGCGGCTTGGCGATAACATTGTAACTGGCTGTATCATTCCGGCATCCAGCAGTTCTTGGTAACGAGCATCTGCATCGGTGTAGGCTTTGGGTGGAATGGATGTCTTTATTTGATCAGCTGTTGCTTTTAAGAGCAAGAAATTCTCTCTGCCATCTTCGCATGTAAACGGGGAGATGTTTTTGCTATCTCGTACCGCTTCCAAGAGCTCATCAAAAATACACCAAACAACTACCTTAAAAATTTGTTCAAAAGTACCACCGATATCGTTCATATAACGAATTTCGAATAAAGTTGGATTGTGTCTGCTTGGTGCAACCTGAAGTGCCAAAGCCTCATAAACATAATTCGTAGATCCCGCGAGTTCTTTGTTGCGCAGAGCCAGGCGAGCAAAAAAGAACAAGATTTTTCCAACACTGGTTCCCGGTTTGGAAATAGCTTCGATATGTCTCAGAAAAGCTTCGGTTTGTTCTTTGGAAACAATTGCCGAACGAAAATCATCCTCCGTAATTTCCTCACAAATTTTAAGGTGCGTATAACTCATTACTACCTCCGCGCAAAGCAAACCACATTTTTAACCAATTGTAAAGAAGTAAGTCTTAAAAATATAGAATGGTTTATCTTTTTATAAGACTCTCGATTATTTCATTTAATTCTGTCGTGCGCACAAAGGCTTTCTTTGTATCAATTCCTTTATCCGATGAGTAATTATGAAACATATTATAATAAGGCAGTTCCATAGAAATACCCATACTACATACATTATTTAATGTAGGTTTATTATCTTTATATAGTTCGTCGACATATTCTTTTACTCTCTGAAAATTTCTTGTTTTTATCGCATTAGTATTTACAAACCAATTAATCAATAAAAATTTGCATATTTCCTCATCTGGAAGATTGCTAGTTTGCTTTTTCTCATTAAAAGCTTTTAACATCTGTTTTACTCTTCTTTTTGCGACAAATTTATTTAACATATTTAGATTATATATGTGATAATTTTATATAGTATCATGAAAAATACAACCCATAAAAATACACCACCGATAATTCTTGATGCGGTGCCATTGGAGAATGTTTGCCATAAACCCATTACTAAACAGAGTATCATTATAATCCAAAACATTATAAAAAGAATACGATTGTTGCTAAATTAAGTCAACTTCGCTATTATTCCTGCATGTCTAACATCAATACCGACAAGGAGGTTGTAGCCAATTTTCTCGAGCGTGCAGTTGAAAATGCTTATCCAAACGATAAAGCCTTTGCAAAAGCTCTTGGATCCGGCAAACGCCTCACTGCTTATTTGGGCATAGACCCAACCGGCCCAACTCTGCATTTGGGGCATGCTATTGCCATGCGCAAACTTCGTGAGTTGCAAAACATGGGCCACCGCATCATTTTGCTTATCGGCGATTTCACCGCCATGATCGGCGACCCAACCGATAAGGGTGCTGCGCGTAAAAAGCTCACTCGGGATGAAGTACTCGAAAACTGTAAAAATTATCGTGAACAAGCCGATAAAATTTTAGATATGGATGGGTCGGAGACCAATAATCCCGTTGAGATCAAATACAACAGCGAATGGTTGGGGGTTATGACTTTTGCCGATGTTTTGGAACTCTCGTCAAACTTTACTGTTCAACAAATGCTCGAGCGCGATATGTTTCGCCGCCGTATGAGTTGGCGATCCACTTGCCCCGAGTGCGGTAATGAAAATTACGTATCACCGGAAACAGTTAGTATTGCCCCCGATGGCTCTACCGGCCCTATGGTTATCTCAACAATCGGTACATTAAACTGGCACTGTAAAAACTGCGAAGCCGAATACACCACCGAAGGAGGGGATGAATTGCATTCACCTCGCCCTGTCTACATTCACGAGTTCATGTACCCGCTTATGCAGGCCTACGATTCTGTTGCTATGGATGTTGATATCGAAATCGGCGGTAATGATCAAACTTTTAACATGCTTGCCGGCCGTGATCTCTTAAAGAGTCTAAAAGGTAAAGAAAAATTCGTTCTCACATGTAAACTTCTCACCGATCCAACCGGCAAAAAGATGGGTAAAAGCGAGGGCAACATGATTACTCTCGCCGATACCCCCGAGGATATGTTTGGCAAAGTAATGAGCTGGACAGACGGCATGATAGAACCGGGCTTCGAACTGTGCACCGATGTTGGCATAGAGGAAATTAAAGACATGGTAAATAAAATGGAAACAGGGGAGAACCCGATGGAGTTTAAACGTTTGCTCGCCCGCGCCATCGTTACCGCTTGGCACAACGAAGAATCCGCGGTAAAAGCCGAAGAACATTTTAACAATCTCTTCAAAAATCATTCCGCTCCGGATGAAATGCCCGAGCTAAAGGTCAAATCTTCAAAAAAGAACATAATCGATCTTCTTGTAGAATCCGGCCTCGCCACATCAAAAACCGATGCCCGCCGTCAACTTAGCCAAGGTGCGGTTCGTATCGATGGTGAAGTTATCAAAGACGAAACATCGGAAATAATCATCACCGCCAAAGGCACCGTCCTACAAAAAGGTAAAAGAAGTTTTGTAAAATTAATCAAAAAATAACGTCAAATCTTTGAACCATGATTAAACGTGATTAATTCTGATTCCACACCGGATTTTCAATATGATGAAATTTTATCCTATTGTAATCAAGGAAATTTGAGAGCAAATCAAGTTTAATCAAGGTTCAGACGAAATATGTACACCCTAGACGCTCTCCGCTCCAACATAGCCAGGCTCGTAAGCGAAATAACGGAAGTCGCCATCGAACCCGCTGAAATAGTATTTCCTCCCAACAAAGAAATGGGGGATTTTGCTTATGGCTGTTTTCGCTTGGCAAAAGAGCGCAAAGCAAATCCCGCGGAACTCGCGAAAGTTATTGCATCAAAAATAAAATCCGGTGATCACGGTGTGGAATCAGCCTCTGCCGAAGGTCCGTACGTCAACTTCAAATTAAACGGCCCGCTTTTGGTTCACCGTGTTTTGCACGAGGTTTTGGAAAATAAGGAAAAATATGGTTCCAGCCGGTTAGGCTTGGGTAAAGAGGTGATGCTCGAATATGCCAACTTAAACTCGCATAAAGAATTCCATGTTGGCCACCTAAGAAACATCCTCTACGGCTTATCCGTTTATCGTCTGTTGGATTTTTCCGGCTACAAAACCATCCCGGTTTCTTACATCAACGACATGGGTGTAAACGTTTCCAAATGCATTTGGTTGCTGGTCCGCCAAGGCTCTGCCGAAATTGCGCAAATACCACCAAAGCTCAAAAAAGGTGAAAAAGAAAAACCTTTTGTACCAATGCCCGCCGATATCTGGTCGTCATACGTTATCACGAATATGACCATGGATTGGGCCAAGGCAATTATCGACAACGTACCTGCCAAAGATCGCACCGGTAAATACTTGGGAAACATTTACGCCGAATCCACCAAGCTTTTAGATGAAAATGAAGATTTTAAAAAAGAAGTTTCGCTGATTCAAGCCAATCTTGAAAAGAACAACAACGCTTGGAAGTTTTTATGGCAAGAAACACGCAGATGGAGTTTGCAAGAGCTTTATCATTACTTGCAAGATTTTGGAGTCGTGCTTAAACGACAGTATTTGGAAAGTGAGTTCACGGATGTGAGTAAAAAAGTTGTCGAAAAACTAATTTCCGACGGCATCGCCATAGAATCCGACGGAGCCATTATTGTCGATTTGGATGCATATCCCGATCCTGATATTCAAAAACAAAAGCTTGGTGTATTCATGCTCAGAAAATCCGACGGCAACATGCTATATGCTACAAAAGATATTCCACTCGCCGAGAAAAAGCTCGAAGAATATCCCAAGATGGATGAAAGTCTGCTTGTTGTGGATACTCGCCAAGCTCATTATTTTAAACAGCTTTTTGCCGTCCTCAAAATCATGGGCTACAACATTCCTCTTAAACATCTTGGCTACGAATTCGTCACTCTACCCGAGGGTGCCATGTCTTCACGCAAAGGTACTGTCATCACGCTCCAAGATTTTATCGCACGCGCCATCGAACTCGCCGAGGCCCAAGTTACTTTACGTCACAAAGATTGGAATCAGGGCAAAGTCGATCACACAAGTTGGTGCATAGCCATGGGAGGAATCATTTTTACCATGCTCAAACAAGATCCCGAAAAAGCAATTACTTTTGAGATGGACAAAGCACTCGCATTCGAGGGAGATACGGGGCCTTACGTGCAATATTCAATTACCAGGCTAAACTCAATTTTGGAAAAAGCCAAAGTAGAGGATATCAATTCACTGAAAGGTGATGCCAGTTTCTGCAAAGAACCTGCCGAGAAGAATCTTGCTCTGGTAATCGCCCGTCTTCCCGAGGCTTACTCTCGTGCTGCTTTGGAGTACAAGCCGTCTATCCTAGCTCACTGGTGTTTGGATACCGCCTCCGCAATCAACGCCTTCTATCGCGATATCCCTGTCTTAGACGCCGCTCCCGAGCTCCGTGATGCCAGGTTACGGTTAGCGGCTGCCGCCAAAATCGCACTTCAAAACGGATTGCACGGTTTAGCTATCCCAATTCCGGATGCAATGTAACTATGAAAAAAACAGTCAAAAACAGCCCAAAAAACGCTGAAATGAGCTCCATGATAGCTCACGAGCTACGAAGCCCGATAGGCGCTATTCGCGCGGCAGCATCACTTCTTGCAGATGGTTCCTATGGAAAATTGCCCCGCAAAGCCAAGGAAACGGCGATGCTCATCCAAAATGCCGCAGATAGGCTCTTAAGCCAAACCGAGGGCTATCTTCGCCTAATGCAATTATCAAGTGGATTTTATGAGGCGCAAAACGAACCATACGCAGTCGAGGACTTAATAAAAAAACTTATCGCCGAATGGAAGCCTCAAGCAAAACTAAAAAAATTAAAATTAAAATCCGCATTCAGAAATATACCGGATACATTATTTATAGACCAAGCTCTTTTAACACACGTAATCTATAATTTGCTAGACAACGCCATCAGATATACAGACTCGGGTTTCATCGAAGTAAATGTAACATGGCGTGCGGGCATTCTTACGATTTTAATCAAAGATACCGGTCGCGGAATAACCACAGAAATAAAAAAAGAGCTCTTTAAGCATCCCAAATATTGCATGAAAAAGAACCGATCAAAAGGTTGCGGGATGGGGCTTGGTTTGTATATCGTTGCCGAATTTATCAAGTCGGCCAATGGTACAATAGATATACAAAGTAAAGGCAAAAATAAGGGGTCTACATTTATTGTTCATTTGCCGGCCGTAAAAGTTGACGGCGGGAATACTAACAGATAAGGTTTTACCACTATGCCACTTTTTGGATCTCAACAAACAGAAAATGGGTTGGATAACCAATCCATGCCAACGGTGCAACCACCTATGGCCAAACCATCACCTGCTAAAGGTTCACCGGCAACTATTATTGCCAACGGTGTACGTTTAGAGGGTGAATTTAAAAGCCAAGGCGATGTACAAATCGAGGGCGAAGTATTGGGTACTATCGAAACCAGCGCTATGTTAAGCGTAGGCTCTGAGGCCAAAGTTACAGCCGGAGTCAAAGCTGCCAATGCGGTAATCGCCGGCGAAATTATTGGGAATGTCAGTGTAACAAACAAGCTCGAACTAAAATCAACAGCAAAAGTTAATGGCGAAATCTCATGTGCCACTATAGTAGTCGAAGCTGGCGCCAAGATGCAGGGTAATATTAAATGCGGATCCGACAGCACTCAAAAAACTTCGGTAGAGCCCGTAAAATCCCCAGCAATGAACACAAGTCCACAATCCTCGCCCAAACCGGAGCAAAACACCAATAAAGCAGAGGCGGCTTCTGTTAAAGGTTCATAAGATACGTAATTTGGCCGGAGGGGTCTTGCCTTATGAATCCGGCATATGCCTACATATACGATGATTTTTTAACTGATCGTCGTTATCAAGATATTGTAGCCGCACTCGAAACGCGGCTTTCCAGCATGAGCTTAGATGGCAAAATTGGCCGCTTGGCGCTTTTTCGCAGTGCCAAAGAGCTGGTTGAGGGTTTTGTTAATCAAGGCGCCACCAATATTATAATTGTAGGTAATGATGATACCTTAAATAAGGTAATGTGGTTTTTACCCGACTTGCCGATAGTGGTTGGTTACATTCCAATCGCAGAGCCCTCCGATGTTGCCGCTTTACTAAACGTCCCCGTTGGCCTGGATGCCTGTGAGGCTATCGGCGCGCGTTTAATCGAATCTCTGGATTTGGGCAAACTCGGCGACAGATATTTTTTAACCCAAGCTGTTTTTGAAAACACAACCGCCAAAGTCAGGGTCAACAACTCTTACACGCTTTCATTAATTGGTGGTGGCACAATCCGCGTTAAAAATCTTGGCAGTATAACCCGCGGTCGCTACACGGTTGCCGATGCCCGTGATGGCCGTCTGGAAATTACCATGATACCTCATGAACCAAATAATTTTAGTTCAAAAATTTGGAATCGTTTGGGGCGCAAAAAACATAATCGTACATGCATTCAAGTAAGTGAAGCGGAAATAATCTCCGAGCAACCAATCGAAGCACAAGCAGACCGCTTTGCGGTTAGTGGATTTAGTTTCCCCATCTCCGCAGTCCCAGGAAAACTAAAAATTATAACCGGCAGAATGCGCAGACTAAGCTAAATCCACCATAATCCTCCCAAGCCACTGGTCACTGTCCACTGATCACAGAACCAAATTTTTTTCATTTTTTCATCTTGAGCTACGTCGACAGGTTTCATTCTCCTACCTTCATTCTTTAATTTTTTCATCCCTTAATTATTTATCCCGAGCTACGTCGAAGGGCTTAATTCTTTCATTTGATTTACAAAAAACCCTCTGCTCACGCGCAAAGGGGAAAGAATTTGTTGTGTAAAGCGTTAGCTCTTTTGCGAAGCTCATCGATTGATCCGTTATTTGGAACACGCTCATTCGACCTGTCGTAAATCTTTGGCCACTCACTTTCTATGGGATCGCTCATCAAGTTTTGATAACCGGCGCGTTCTCCACCGCGTGCAACAAAACGATCGATACAAGTTAAATAGGATGTATCCATAAAAAGGATGATCAGATCTACACCGGTCTCGGAAAGATCAAACAAAGTACTGACATTGCGTATACCCGATATTACTATCGGTCTGTTCATCTTGGAAATGCGCAATAAAAGTTCGTTCGATAATGCTTGCGGTCTTGGCCCGCTGACCAGCTCCAAGGCCGATTTGCGATATCGCGCTTGCTCCAAGCCGGTTAATTCTCGGACATTCTTGGTAGCTAGCATTTCAGCAATTATCTCACTCGTTTCCAGCGTATTCCAACCAAGTTCCTTCAACATCTTTCGGAAGGTGCTTTTTCCGGAAGCGGGTTTACCACAAATACACAAAATATGCGGTGTTTGTTGCATGGTTTAATCCTTTCCAAGGAACAACTTAACATTTGCACGAATCAAGATAAAAGTCAATACAAATATCTGATTCCCACATTCTATACTCAATGCACCACCCTTTAATAAATGGCTCGGTTCTGCATATTCTTGCCCAATCAGTCAAAT
>JARGGJ010000015.1 GCA_029210915.1 Patescibacteria group bacterium | reverse complement strand
GTAGTCTGATATTTTAGCTTTGTTGACGAGCATATCTCTATTTTAGCATAGAGTTTGCTAGTCTAGAGCCTTATTATTTAGATTAGTACTTAATCCTCTTTATTCTCTCAAACAACGGCTGATAAAGATCTTCCTTTATATCAATATCAAGCGCATGGCGATTTACCCGCTCTGCAAATTCAACGGGCGCACCGGATATAACTGCAATAGGCGATCGTTCCGCACTCTCACCCATCACTACAACAGCAGCCGCAGCCAAACTGTCTACCACGGAAACCCTGGAAACTTTATTCACTCTCCCAAATATATCCTTTAATCCACGATAGTCTTTTTGCCCCTTGATACCCGCATAACCCATAGCAACACCCGTAGTCCCCGATCTGAGCGGTAACATCCTCGAATCTGTAATCAATACCCCCAGTTTCTTAAGACCAAACTTGCGTAAAAGTGCTTTGCGAATCGTGGATGCTGTTTTAAAGCTATCTTTTGGTAATAAAATTATCTTTCCATTCGCGTTAGACTCATCAACTCCCGCTCCTGCCATAACCATATTATCGCGTATAGCGAGCCATCCATATTTTGTTTTCATTGCATACTGGCTCTCTGCTTTAATCAATTTTTCCCTAGTTTTATCATCAACCTTTTCAGCCACTCTTCCCTCAGCTAGTGCAACAATCTTCGATGTCACCACCACCACATCTCCATCTTTTATTTTAGGCAAATTTTTAAATAAAAATACAGGCAAATCTTGCCCTTCTTTAAAAATCGGTGTCTTAATCGCTGTTACAATCATTGCTAAAATCTAATAAAATTCAATCTTTCTGTCAATACATTACTGAACCAATCTTCAACATACGACTTTTTACTCTCCCTCGCTAAAGCTACTGTAGGTTCGCACGTTATAACTTTAAGACGTTATGACGTTATGACTTTAAATTCGACTTTAAACATTCGACGTTCGACGTTACATCAAAAACATCACCATCGCAAAACCAATCACAAAACAAGCATGCGCAATATTGGAATATTTTTGAACACGAATCTTTATTAAAACCTTAAGGATAATTGCCGAAGCCAAGAAAATCATCATGTAAACATAAAACTTCTTAACCTTATCATCCAAATTATCCAAAGTTATAAAACCAAATATCTTGATTGCCTTATTTTTAGCTTCACTAAAAACAAAAAAGTCTTGCGTAGACAAATCCGGTGCTATAATTGCGGCTGTTTGAGCGGAAACCTCGCCATTTTCATCTTTTGTAATTATCTGCATGGATTCTCCATTTTTATTATAAGATGCCATCCCGGCAACCTCGCCCTTCCACAATTCCTCATCTTCATCCAAATCCAAATCCACCCACTCAGATCCCATCTGCACAACAACTGATTCAGCTTGATTAGCAGAAACCTTAACTTCATAAACCCCTTCTTTCTCTGTTGGCACCACAACCAATTTTGATGTATCAACAACCTGAGGTGTTTTTGGCACCACAACTTCTGATTTATCGGAATCAACATCATTGGATAAATCAACTGTAACAGCAGGAGCAACCGCTTCTGATTTTACCGACGGCAATTCCATCTTTTCCTCTGGCTTTATTTCTTCAACAACCGTTTCCGCCTTTACAACCTGTTCTGTTTTTACCTCTGGCAACGGCTCCACAACAGCTTCCGGTACCGGTTCAACAATTCCTTTTGGCCTGCCAAAAAATTGCACTACAATTGTAGATGGAAAACCTTCAAAATCCCCATTCACAACACCAACTCCTATTTCCGTAAACTCTTCTTTTACTATATTCGCCCGATGAGCCGGGCTCGCCAGCCAACCCTCGTGAACCCCTTCTGCGGATGTATAATGCACCGCCAAATTCTCGCCGGCTCTTTCATACGCATACCCCTGACTTTTAATAAAATACCAAGGTGATAAACCATCCGGGCTGTTATGCGCAAAATACTGATTTTTTAACATGTCCATGGCTTTTGCCTGAGCCGCTGCCATCAATTTTGAATTTTGCACTAAACCCGAAAGCCCAATGTTGGCTCTGGTTTGATTGGTTAACAAAATTACATTTGAAGCGGTAATGGCGCTCGAGTACAAACTCGCCGAGGGTAACATTATAGGCGTTACCACAACCAATACTTTCAACAATAAAATAATCACACTATAACCAAAAAGAGTTCGATGCTTTAAAACATGCGGTACATGACCATTCCCCTCATGCGGTACAAAATGATCCCAAAAATGCCGGTGTACAGCCTTAGTTGCCCTCACTGCTACATGTTGTTTTTTTATATTTTTTTTTGCCCTTTTCTTTGGAGGCATATTATTAAAACCATTATACCACATCTACCTGATTAATCACTTACACTGTTAAAAAATTATATTATTGTTTTTAACTAATTTAAGCCAAAATATCACCATCTTTCTTAACTCGGGCGGTTTTAAATTTGAAAGACGCCCCAATAAGACGCCTCTGTAATTTCTTTATTCTTTGTTATTTATTATTCTTGACCCTCGAAGCTCGTAGAGCGTAGTGGGTCGTTATTTTAATATTCTACCGCCTGCGTCTCCCCGGCCTTGCAGCCCCACGCCCCGCAGCTCTCCTACCCGGCCTTCTCCCCGATGAAGGTCGATCTTGCCCGGCTATTTGTGTAACAGGTAAATCCGGTACGGTGGAAACAGGCAAATACGATCTTGTGAATCTCTCGATAGCATCAACTTCTTTCTTTTGATCCGGTGATGCGATAGAGATCGCTCTTCCCTCTTCCCCGGCTCTACCGGTTCTGCCAATCCGATGAACATAATCCTCTGCATGTTCCGGCAAATCGTAATTCACAACCAGTTCGATTCCCTTAACATCCAATCCACGCGCAGCGATATCTGTCGCAACTAGCACTCGATATTTTCCACTCTTAAAGCCATCCAAAGCTTCCCGCCTCTGCGAAAGTGATCTATCCGAGTGAATCTCTGCCGCAGTATGTCCGATTTTCTTCAATGTCCTCGTTATCTTGCTGGCTCCGTGTTTGGTCCTGCTAAACACTAAAACCGATCCTCTAAAATCTTCCAATATCCTTTGTAATAATTTCAACTTATCCTCGCGATTAACCACAAAAAGCTCTTGCGAAACACGTTCGGCCGTTGTACCTGACGGAGCGATCTCGATCGAAATTGGCAACTCCATATACTTACTCGCAATCTTCATAATATCCGGAGGCATAGTCGCAGAGAACAAAAGAGTTTGTCTATCGCTTGGAACGGTCTTTAAAATCTGATTTATTTGCGGAGCAAAACCCATATCTAACATTCTATCCGCTTCGTCGAGCACCAAAACCTTAATGTCACGTAAATCTACCTTTCTTTGTTGCAAGTGATCAATCAATCGCCCCGGGGTCACAATCAAAACATGCGGATTTTTTTTAAGATCTTTAAGCTGATTATTCATCGATGCGCCCCCTATAAGCAAAGCCGTCCTAAGCCCAATCGATTTACCAACCGCCTTAAAGACTTCTTCTGCCTGTATTGCCAGTTCGCGTGTAGGCAAAACAACCAAACCACGACCCTTGGTCTGCGATAAGCGTTGAATCATGGGAATGCAAAAAGCCAGTGTTTTACCGGTTCCCGTTTGTGCGATGCCAATTACATCTTTTCCCTCTACAGCGATAGGAATTGCCTTTTGTTGAATTGGAGTTGGCGCTTTAAATTTGAGATTCCACAAAATATCGAGCATCCTTGGAGCAATACCCATTCCATAAAATCCCGGTTCTAACGGTGTTATGTTTTTCATATGAACCCAGTGTAGCTTAAATAAGCCAAAATGTCACCTTTTTGAGTTCATAAAGTAAAAAGCTCATAAAGTTCATAAAGTCGCTTCCTACCAACTTTACAAACTTTACAAACTTTATGAACTTTATAAACTTGTAACTACTTGATTGTCTTATTCAGTTCTGTGCCAATTAAAACCAATCCCACAAACTCCGGCATCTGTGAACCATCAATTAAAACTTGTTGCAAAGAATAATTTAAGCCCGGGTTCTCCATTCGATTATAAATAAAACCATCTTCCGTATCCATTATAGGCTCCGCCTTATTCCAACCCAAAGTCGCACCTACGGAATTATACCAATTCTCAACTTCCTCGCTTGATGCGCTGGTAACCAAAGCTTGCTCTACATCATAATCTCCTTTCACATAATTAATTGTAACCGCACCCGGATAACTTAAATAGCCCTTTGGAAAAGTTATCTCATGAAACAAGATCTCTCTTGCGGAACCTTCGGCGTCCTCACTGGAAATTACTATTGATCTATGAGCGAAAGTATCACCAACGGCTTTGGAGAAATTTAATAATCTGGCTGTACCTGATGAATATCCATGAAAATAATCTAACTGTACAGTCCATCCCGCGGAATTGTTCATAAAGAAAACGTATAACTCATCCAAACCGGCAGTGGTAGTGGCCGAATAGCCATACTCATCTGTATCGATTAACACCATACCGGACGGATGCAAAAAATCATCGATATCTCCGATTGACATCTCGGCAATAATCGCTTTTTGAACAGATGCGTAAAACGGATATGAATATTTAATTAAACTTTTCCAATCTTCGTTAATATTACTTAAATCGGTCATCGCATCTCCCATTTTATAATCCAAAAACAAAGCATCCGAAACATCCCTAACCTCGCCGGACCAATCCGTTCCATATAAAGTTACCGCATCAGCCTCGGATGTTATCCAACTCAAAACATTATTTTCCGCAATCATATAAACCTTTGGATCTGATACAATCTTAACCAATTTTGTCCCGGGGCGATAAGTAACATTCCCGCCAAGAGGCACCGATGCCAAAGTTGCGTCTGATACAATATTTACATCATCAAAATTGTCGTACCAAGAAAAATAAACATCCTCGTTAGGAAAAACATACCGCTTTCCGTCAAAGTAATAGTAAACCGCGGGGCTGGATGCTTTAATAAGCTCGCCCGAATCAATGGTTTTGGCATTTGCACCTTGTGCAAAAATGGTAATCGTTACGGCAAGAACGATTAGAGTTGATATTAAATAACGCATATGCGGACATTATAACATGTTCATCGTTTCAAGTCGCATTTTTAGAGAGATTTAGAAACATTAATGGCTGGCAAACGGTAAGTACTTCATTAAAAGCATAAGCAAAATCCCTGCCACAAATACGGAAAAATTAAGCGCCAGCCTGCTCGCCCTTTCACCATGCTTAATCTCCGGAACAAGGTCGGATGCCGCAATATAGATAAAACCACCGGCCGCAATCGGCAAAAGATACAAAACAACTCCGCCACTCGCCTCAGCAAAATAATAACCAATCAGACCACCAAACACCGCGGTTAAACCTGATAAAAAATTAAAAAGTAATGCTTTGGTTTTATTGTAACCACCATAAACCAAAACCCCAAAATCCCCAATTTCTTGCGGTATCTCATGCAGGGCAACAGCAATAGTGGTTACTAATCCAACCAAAGGGTTAACCATAAACGATGCGGCAATAATTAAACCGTCAATCAAATTATGTACACCATCACCAATTAAAATCAATTTGGACATCGGTTTTTTGTGCGAATGATCTGCACAAGCTTTGCCTCCATGCTCCCCCGTATGGCAATGATGCCAATGCAGGCCTTGCTCGATGAGCAAAAATAATAAAAAACCCAAAATCACAAAAATAAAAATCATTTGCAGCTGCTCATGATCGTGTCCAATCTCATGGATGGCCTCGGGTATTAGGTGCAAAAAAGCCCCTCCCAACAAACTACCTCCCGCTAACGCCACTAAAACCAATAATACATTGTCCAGTTTCTTTTTTGATAAGGCTAAACCCAATACTCCAACAAAAGAGATAAGGCTGACCGCAAGAGTAGCGAGGATGATATAAATAAGTGTCATATTATTTTAAACAAACTAAACATGTTCCCTCTAAAGTTAATTGATGTTTTATTTTTTTAAAACCTTTAACAACTTCAAATGTGTGAGTGCAAGGCAAACACTCAATTTTACCGCATTTTCTGCATACTATGTGATGATGTGAATCCTGCGCAAAATAATACTTACTCATACCCTGCAAATCTTCACGCCAAACTGCCCCAATCTCTTCCAATATCTCCAGAGTACGATAAACTGATACTAAGTCAACATCTTTAATATTCTGATGCAATTCTTGCGCCGATTTTGGCTCATGACAACTCTGCAAAGCATCAATCACAGCCTTGCGAGGTTTTGTAATCTTAAAACCGGCTTGCTTTAATTTTTTAATCATCATGCAAGCATAATACCATATTGCAAATTATTTGCAATAACATTAACTAAGCTTTATCGTTAATTTCTTCGAGAATTTAAAAATTAACCAACAATAAGCTCATTTTTTCCTTGCAATGCAACACCAAAAGGCACGCTTGCAAAAAGATCTAATCTTACCTATTTTAACGATTTTCGTTTGACTCTTTCTTAGGAATATGAGTATGATATTCTTAAGAAAAGCCGAAACAATATCAAATAAAAGTATACTCAAAGGTCGATGTTAACCTTCGTGTGTATTAAATACTAACAATCCACAAATATGAAATTTACTATATTAGATTGGATTGCCTTAATTTTGTTAATCGTCGGCGGTGTAAACTGGGGTTTAGTTGGAGTCTTCAATATTGATTTGGTGGCAACAATTTTTGGCGACTTTTCATGGCTTTCGCGCCTTGTTTACATAATCGTCGGCTTATCGGCAATTTATATCGCAGTCATTTCCCCAAAATTAACAAACAAAGCATAAAAATTAAACAAATATTTAGTTTTAAAAATGCTTATCCTGCATCAAATTTTGTATTTTTAAAAAATACATACAAAAAAATAAACTCCGGTTATTATGAAGCATATCATAAAAAAACATGCATATCATTGGGCGCAAAAATCATTTATTGAATCTACAATTCTAGGTTTTGTATTTTTTGCGCTGAGCATAATTATCAATTATTTTGCAGGCAAATACGCAAGCAGCCTAGCCGACCAACCCGTTACAGACCTGATTCTAAACATCCTCCCGGTTATTTATATAGAACCTATTTTTATTCAAGGATTTATAACTTTTCTAATCATTTTGTTAATTTTAATCTTCATAGAACCAAAACGTATTCCATTTATATTAAAAAGTTTTTCTTTATTTGTACTAATTCGTTCTTTCTTTATCATCCTAACCCACATAGGCCCGTATCCGGCTGTATATGATATTCAACATGGCGTTTTACTGAACAATTTCCTTTTTACCGGAGATCTCTTTTTCTCCGGGCACACCGGCCTCCCCTTTCTTATGGCGCTGATCTTTTGGAAAAATGTTGTTTGGCGATACATTTTTTTACTTCTTACTGTAATTTTTTCCATTACAGTCTTACTCGGCCACATCCACTACTCTATAGATGTTTTTGGTGCGATCTTTATCACCTACGCAATCTATCACCTATCGATTTATCTATTCAAAAAAGATTACACTCTTTTTGAGAGTGCAATGGAAATCAATAATAAAAAATCAAATTAAAAAACTAAAAATGCGACACCCGATTCATGTTCATACTTATGTATCTAACCTCTTCTTTAGATAATAAGCCCTTCTGCTCTGCCTCATCTAAAAATGCATAGAACCTCGAAAATCTATCGCCGTTTGATTGTTGACCAACCTTTTCCGCGGCCTCATCCAAAAGCAACTTAATTTCCTCATCGAATTTCTCGGGATAAGGCAACCACCTTCGCCAATTAGTTGCACCATCAATTGTAAGCTCGCTCAAAGTAAATGTTTCGACATCATCTCCCCAATCTATGCCCGAACTTAGTTCCAAATTATTTTGGGCAAATATTTTACTCAACTTATCATGAAAATCCCTTCTAACATTACTACTGATATCCTCCGTTTTTTTATTATATTTAATTATCAATCTTCGTTCGCCCTCCAAATCTTTATAGTAAATTTTATCAATAAAATCCGGCGACTCAAAACCTGCCAGCGCGTCACCAACCGCAGTCTCAATTCTTTTTTCAGTAGTATTTTCTTTGCTTACTTCAAAAGGATTTTTTTCCATAAAATCATTATACACTCTTTTTCACTTCCCCGCATTCCAATTCTCCACTTTCTTTTTTAACTCTTGTATATAAATATCTTTTGCCTTCCTATACTCAAAATAATCATCCGGATATTGCCGTGCTAATTCCAACTTCAACTCCGCATACGCTTTAGATTCTTCCGGATGCGATCGCAAATAATCACGCATACCAATCAAATCGGCAACTTTTGGATGATCCTCGGGAAAACAATGAACATTCACGACTCTTTCGCAATTTTCCTCTTTTGCAAAAAACCTCCCGCCCTTCCCAACATACTCACCGTAAGCATCATAACCAAGCTCTTTCATTTTTTCATTCAACTTATCAACTTCCAAAACATCTTTAACCACAACCAGAACATCAATCGTTGGTTTTGCGGACATCCCGGGGACCGCTGTACTCCCAACATGCTCTATTTTTATTGCCTTATCATTAAACACCTGCTCCAATTCCACACGAACCGACTTGTACAATACGGGCCACTCGGCGTCATAAGACAAAACCGAATATTTTCTTTGTTTTGTATCTGAATTTTTCATAAGGCTGATCTTTTTATCCAATCTCCAAAGCTCTTTTACACGCATCAGACATATTACGCGAAGTAAAATCCACGTCATCAAAATCCTCCAACTCTACCCATCGAGCTTCTTGCATCTCTCCTAACGCAACATCAACGTCACCGTGTTCGGCATCCACTGTACACAAAAAATTCAAATTCACCGTGTGCCGGCCTTTGCCATCCACAAACTCAAAATATCCAAAAAGATCTTTAATTATTACTTCGATCCCCGCTTCTTCTTTAACTTCGCGCATCACTCCTTGTTCCAAACTCTCACCAACATCAACACCGCCTCCGGGTACCTCCCATTTTCCCGGCAAAAAAGACTCATTATTGCTTCTTTTAAGCAATAAAATCTTATTTTGGTTAACTACAAATGCACTTACCGCGATTTTAAACATTTGAATTTCCGGCATATTGATAATAATTGTAATCTAAAATATAACATCAGGCTACTACCGGTATCCCATTTATCCAATAAATATATTAAACAAATAACCAATCACAATTATATTAATGGTCGTGATACCAAAAAAATAAATAAGCAACCTCAATTTCATTACGCGTTTCAAAATCAAAGCCTCCGGCAAAGAAAGCCCCACTACAGCCATCATAAAAGCCATTGCCGTACCGATTGGAATACCCTTTTCTACCAATGATTGCATAATTGGAATCACACCGACGGCATTGGCATACATTGGCACAGCCACCAAAGCGGCAATCGGCACAGCTAATAGGTTATCCGCCGTAATATGAGCCTCAAAATACCCGGCCGGCACAAAACCATGTATACCCGCTCCAACAGCTATACCAATCAAAACATAAGGAATTATCTTTTTGGTTAAATCCCAACCCTCACTCCAAAACTTCTTTAGCAAAACGCTGTAAGCCTGTTTACTGTTTTTTACTTCTAATTTTTGGCTTTTAATCTTCCAAACATAATCCGCCACATACTTTTCGAGCTTTAACAGATTCAAAACATATCCGCCTACGACACCCAAGAGTATAGCCGAGATAACATAAAACAAGGCTATCTTCCAACCAAATAAACCAACAAACAATACAACGGCTACTTGATTAACCAGTGGCGAAACAATCAAGAACGAAAGCGTCACTCCCAAAGGAATGCCCGCTTCCAAAAAACCAATAAACAGTGGAATGGAAGAACAAGAGCAAAACGGAGTAATCGTGCCAAAAAAAGCGGCTAAAAAATAATCCAACCCATACCATTTACGCGACGCTAAAAAATCCTTCAATTTCTCGACAGGTAAGTAATGCCTTACCATCGCCATAAAGTAATTAATCACCAAAAGCAAAAGCAATATCTTTATGGAATCATAAATGAAAAAGTTCACAGCATCTCCCAAATGCAACTCCGGATTAAGTTTAATTACGGAATACGTAAACCACTCCGCAAAATATTCAATGGGATAAAAAAAGTCCATAATTATTGCTACTGGCAATTACCACCACATCCACACCCTCCCCCGCAACATCCCGCAGATTCGCCTCCCTCATTTTCACACTCATTAAGTATCAATTTTTTAATATCATCTTTGTCGCCAATCGCACCGGTCATCACAGGCTTACCGTTAATTGCTAAAGCGGGACTCTGCATAACGCCCATCTCGATCATTTTTTGAATATCTGTAATATATTCCACTTTTATTTCCAAACCAACTTCCTGAACCGCTTGCTCGGTTAGCTCAAACAACTTTTTACAAGTAGGACACCCCGAACCCAAAACCTGAATTTTTATATTATTGTTCATATTATCATAAAAAATATAGATAAAATCCGCCAAAATTTTAACACAAGAGCATCAATTACACGAATGCAGCAAAAAAATGGCAACATAGCAGTAATAATGTTAAAATATCTACATTATGAGCAAAAAATATAATTGCGCCGAAGGTGGCACCGGAGTCTACGGACTCGGCTTCATTGGTGCAGCAGTTTATTACATCAGCCACGCCACCGGCTTTTGGGTCGGTGTTCTTGGCTTCTTAAAAGCCATAGTTTGGCCGGCATTTCTGGTTTACGATGCAATGAAGTTTTTGGGAAGTTAAACAAAAAATCACTTTATTAAGGTGGTTTATTTATTATGCTTACTCCAATCACAATTCTATACCTATATAAAAACCCATGCGATTCGAAGAGCCACAAACATCAAAAGAGATTCCTTTGCCTCATATACAAATCCCTGACATGTCACCAATTGATGAAAAAATTGATGGTTATGGGCGCTCTAAAAAGATTAAATTTGATATAAACTTAAACAGCAAACAACTAAAAGGAATTGTTACTATTAACCGTCTAATCCAAGAGGAATATCCTGCTGATATTTCTATCGAATCTTATGACCCTGAACTGGATGAATTCGAAGGCCGTATGAGTTCTTTTAAAGCCGTTTTAAATAACGACAAAAACTCAAGGTTCCAACATCTAACATCAGATAAAAAATTCCATCCTCACTGGCAAATACACACCAGGCGCATAGATAAAAGCCTGCGCCACAAAGGCTTTGGCGGGTTGAACATGAAACTACTCGAACAAATTATACGCCAAATCACTGAACAGTATCCGGATCTTGGCGCCGATTGGATTGAGTTAGATACCCGACTAGGGTCTATTAGCAATTTGATAGTTGACCCAAACTGGTTAGAAAAAATCGCAGATCAGGAAGATGCGGCACTAATTAAACGTTCCCAAAATAAAAACCTCAACTTAGGCTACATCCCCCACCCACAAGATACCGAAAATGCTAAAAAAATCCTTGCACAAACCACAGAAGAATTAGATGAATCCGAGGCTGCGTTATCCGTAACTTTTATCAAAATCATAAATCCTATCTTTAATATCGATCAATTCCAAGTCAACGAGAATCCTTTTGATTATTAATAGTGGTTATAAAAGTTTTTCAACAAAAAAACGACCCCTAAAGTCGCTATTATTGCATCACCTCACATTCAAATACAACAGCCCGGTCATAACAACAACTCCCAGTATCCGACGAAACACATTATCCCCCGAAAATATTTCCAACCAAGCCCAGGTAAAAAGAGCTCCAAATGAAATATACTGAGCAAGCTCAGTAAGCAATGGATAAAATGCTACTCTTGCTACCAAAAAACTGATAAACCATACTATTATTGGTAAATTTGGCTTTTGCGCTAAAACCACTTTCCCATCCTTATCCTTAAAGATACTTAGCCATCGTGAATCTGACATAATAGACGGTAAAATAATATTTCAAGTGCATTTTATAAATCAATATATTTATTTTTTCTCTTTCCCTCTTAAAACTAATGTTAAATTTCCGGCAAGCAAAGCCGCGATACAGATTATCACTATCACAATAACACTCGTATACTGCCCGGCCCAACCGTCTTCCGAAACATGCTTCAACAATATCCCCAAATACGCCCAAACAATAACTAAACCGTAAGCAATATTTCTATCTTTCATCATCCGCCAAATCCCAATCCCCGCACCAACTAAAAGGATAATCACCGCCCACACTTGATCAGATAAGCCAAATCCATTCCAATTTAAACTGACTAAAAAGACGGTTATGTTTGCAATCGTCGCCACAGTTATCCAACCAAAATAAATACTAAACGGCAAACGCACACAAAACTTCTCGATATTTGTAAACGATTCTTTCCGCAAAATATCCGCAATCCTGATCAAACTCACAAGCAAAACCAACATCAACAAAACCGAAAGCCAAATAACTCCATAATGCCAGGCAAAGATCCAAGAAACATTGGCGATCGACGAGAGTATAAAATAGACATTTACTTTGGCTATCAACTCATCATTTATTTTTTTGCTAAAAGCCCCAAATTGATAAACAACGTACACAGCAAGCAAGAGGTAAATCAAACCCCAAATCGAGAATGTGACCCCAGCCGGTGTAAACAAATTAACAAAAGCATCAGATGCCTCCCCTGTGGTAACTCCACCAATTGGCAAAGCATTTGCCAAGTAATTAACAGCAACAACCCCAACAAACCCGAGAGCTGCTAAAATCTTCAAATATAGGTAATTTTTCTTATTCATATAGTCTTATTTTAACAATAAACCCATCTCTTTTTATTATACATTAGATTGAGATTTTGGATAGTAAAACTTAAAAATGGCCGTGCCACGTGAATCGCCTCTCAAAGTTTAGCCATCTAAAAATCGCTTTACATTACTAAAGCGATTTTTTACGTGGCAGGGGCTAGTAGACGATTTTAGAACTTTAGATTGGTTGAGTTTGGATTTAGGTGATATCACAAAATATCTAGCTCTTATTTAAAAAACTAGGCCGTTCGAATCCTCATTCCAAGTAAAGAAATCTTTATTACTTACATAATAAAAACGTAAATTATAAAAATATTTTTCTAATGCGGTATCAATATTTTGAATATAATTCAATACATCACCGGTCATAAGCCCGTTTTTTAAACTTAGTTGATATGCGTACTCCGGGTACTTAGCGCTGTCATAAATGCTCAAAGATTGTTTTAGTTGTTTTGAAACCATATCTTCTTTTGTCACAAAATCTTCCCAGACTAGGTGCTCGGAATTAACCAAGTCGACTAAAGATTGACGGATGCTCTTATTAGATGAAAAAAACCTAGGCATATCACCTTCTGGTTTTAAAGGAGTATAAATCTTTAGCCAATCGGCAGCATAGCCACCGCGCGGAATATCAGATGCGACGATGTAATCCGCATAAGGATACTCTGAGGCTAATACGCGATTATTGCCCATAGAACAAGCATACCCCCAATCAAGAAAATCCAATTTATTTCCAATAATTTTATTTGTTCTCAATAAAAACTCCTTAGAGTCTTCCTCGCTCATGATACTACCGAATAGGCTTCCGTTTGATCCGTGACCCAAATATTTTATCGCATAATGAGACGCTGGTGTATCATCAACCATTTTAAGAAAAACCCTTTCAAACGCATCCAAATAAGCTTCGCTACAATTATAATAATCATAGCCCGTAGCTCTATGACAATCAGGCATAGTAATATTTAAAATATTATATCCTTCACGATACTCCACCCATTCCGCGCCACCGTTAATATATCTTTCCTGAGCGGGATCAAAAGTTACATCAAATTTATATAAACTCAATTTCTTTGGATTACCCTCAACCCCATTATCCCAAATAACCGCTTCAAAAATTTGAACATATTGATTATTTTTTGTTCCTATAGTTCTTTCCCAGCTATTATCATTGTATGATGAACTAGCACCGCTATTCACAGATAATATATCCAAAAATTTAACCGGTTGCCTTACGACCGGCTTTATGATGCCGGAATTTATAGCTGTTGTATCAGATAACAATGTCATTGGAGTTCTTGAAAGATTCTTATCATCGTTGATCGTCTGTGTCATTGAAGCTTCACCGAATGCCGAATAATCAAAAATACCAGTTATCTGATCACTCAACTTGTAATCCATAAAATAAACATCCGGTAAATCATCAACAAGCTTATACCAAAAATCACCGTACATCGCTTTTGCGATATCCTCAGATGTTAACCAATGCAAAATACCTCCCTTAGAGACAGCGTAAACTTTTGGTACACTTTGTAATTTAACAAGTCGAATTCCGGGTCTATACGTGACATTGCCTCCTATGGGCATTGAGGCCATTTCGTTTGCCGAAATCAAATTGACGTTATTAAAGTCATTAAACCAACTCTTGTATATTTTTTCATTAGGAAAAACATAACGCTTTCCATCTCCGGCTAAATAATATACAGCAGTTGAGTGATCTGTTTTTACCAAAGAATCCATTTGCACTGCCGCACAGACGAAATGGCTTGATGTTAAAAAAATTACAAATGCAACAATTATCGTTTTAATAAGTATTTTCATCATATATTTCTTTTAGATTATAGCATGATTAAAAAACCGCCGCTTTTGCGACAGTTTTTTTCATGGCAGGGACGGCAGGAATCGAACCCGCGCTAGAGGTTTTGGAGACCCCTGTACTACCATTATACGACGTCCCTATATGTTAACTTTTATCCTTTTGATAAGTGCGTAATATGCCGAACCGAATTTTTTGAGCTGTTTCTCACGTTCTTCAGCTAAAACTCTGGTTTGATAAGTTTCATAATACAATAGCTTATAAGGATAATGCCTGCTAGTAAAATAAACCTTTCCTGAATTATGTTCACCTAATCGTCTGTTAAGATCAGATGTCATGCCAATATATAAACTCTTATTTTTATCACTTTGTAAAACGTATACATGATGCATATATAAGCTGAGGTTTTGGATCCCTCCTTTCGCGAAAGGAGGGATGGAGACCCCTGTACTACCATTATACGACGTCCCTCTGGTAAAATTTCCAAACATTCCCAAGAAACAAGAAACAAACGCTCAAAACCAACAGCTTATAACCGGCTCACCGCTAAATGCAAGATACAAACCATAAACACGAAATAAACTGATATTGCTGCGTTATCTTAGCAATTAATTATGAAACTTGCAAGATAGCCTCCATCATTGACAAAATCGTTAAAAAGTGCTAAAAAGACTTCATTATAGAAGAAAGGAATATCAGATGAGTACAGATATTACACGCGTTCGCTCTCGTTCTTTGAAAGACATTGAACATTCAAAAAAACAACTAGCCGACCTGCAAAGCTTAATTTCTCCGGAGGTTCTTCTGAAGCAAGTCCGTAATTTTTTAGACAATACAAAAGTCGCATCGTCGAATCAAACATTCATCGAATCCGAGGCAAGAGTAGCAAGCTCGGAATACGTTCGGAATTGGGTAGATTCTCTATTGCGAGCCAGGTCTCACTACACACCATCCAATCCAATTCAATTGGACGATACTTGGCTACTCCCGGAAATCGATTACAGCAAGTATTCAAACGGTGTAACAATCCTTGACAGCCAACCAAACACTTGGAGCGAAGCTTTTCAACTTCAAATGAAAAACTACATCGCTCTGGATGCAGCCGGGCTAGAACGTATACGCGACACTTTCATTGCCGCGTTAAAAGAAAGAATCAAGCGTTCCGGCGGTTCATACGAAGTTTTCCGCGACACGGCAACTCTCCCCATTATCATTATGGAGGTAGATGGCCACTTGTGCATCAAATCCATCTGATTACAACAGCGCAACTCTGCGCTGTTTTTTGATACTAGAAATATTAAATTAGCTGTATCTAAAACAAAAAAACAACTAATTAGACCTTTCCAACAACATCTGTTAGCATCTAAATATGAGCCTATGGATACGAAACTCGCGGAAGATATCACCCATCTTCTGGATGGCAGTGGTATAAAAATTAATGGCCCCAATCCATGGGATATTAAGGTACATGATAATAGATTTTTCACTCGAGTCCTAACCCAGGGCTCTCTTGGATTTGGCGAATCTTATATGGACGGTTGGTGGGATTGTGATCAACTAGACGAACTCATTGCCCGCATAATGCGCCAAAACATCACTGGCAAGCTCAAACCAAATGTGCAACTGATTTCCAGTTATCTTAAAAATCTAGTGTTTAATCCGCAAACCAAAAGACGATCTCGTAAAGTCGGCAAAATCCATTACGATGTTGGCAACGACCTTTTCTCGCGCATGCTCGACAAGCGCATGGCCTACTCTTGCGGATATTGGGCTAACGCAACAAGCTTAGACGAAGCTCAAGAAGCAAAACTGGATTTAATTTGTAAAAAAATCAACTTGCAACCCGGTCAAAGAATTTTGGATATCGGTTGTGGCTGGGGCAGTTTTGCCAAATTCGCGGCGGAGAAATATGGCGTAAGAGTTGTAGGCATCACCATCTCCAAACAACAAGTAAAACTTGGGCGCAAACTCTGTCACGGATTTCCTGTGGAAATCCGCTTTCAAGATTACCGCGATGTTAACGAGCAATTTGATCATATTATTTCGGTGGGGATGTTCGAGCATGTTGGTTATAAAAATTATCGAACATTTTTTAAAGTCGCTCATCGTTGCCTTGCCGATGACGGCCTGCTTTTATTGCACACTATCGGTACAAATATATCGGGTGTTGGTACCGATCCGTGGATTAGTAAATACATTTTCCCCAACTCCATGCTCCCTTCCGCGCTTCAGATCGCAAAAGCTCATGAAGGCTTAATGGTAATGGAAGATTGGCACAACTTCTCCGCCGATTACGACAAAACTCTTATGGCTTGGTACCGTAATTTTGAATCAAGCTGGGAAGATATTAAAAATCAATACGACGAGCGTTTTCATCGTATGTGGCGATTCTATTTACTTGCTTGCGCCGGTGTTTTCCGAGCTCGCAAAAACCAGCTTTGGCAAATAGTTTTTTCCAAAAACGGTATCCCCGGAGGATACAAATCCATTAGGTAGTTTCCGTGTCAAAAGGATTGGTATATTTTTGTAGGTAATAATCCAAAGCCTCGGTTGCCATAACAACCGAGCCTCCACTGTCTTTTAAGATTGCTAACAATTCCTCTTTCTTCATACCTCCCAAATCCCTGCATTCATCCGCCAACCTGATAACATCGTTAAATCTTTGACCTTCCTTAGCGCTTGGCACAAAACCCAACTTAATCAATTCTTTGCCCGTAACAGCCAACTCCGGCTTTTTTTGATCTACGCCAATGGTTTTCGCTTTTTCTCTAACCCAAGCCGCAGCTTTAGTACCGCCTCGCTCCAACCCCGCCAACAAAAACTGCTCTGGATTTTCGGGATCAATAAATGGCCCCGTTCCCAAACTGTCCGCCTCACTAACATAACTTAATTCTTCGATTGTCGCCGGGTGTAACCTTTTAGCCAATCTTCTAAAAGCGCCATCACTCACACTTCCGTGATCATAACTAACCTTGGGCCACAAGTGCTCGCCAACAATCTTTGCAACTTTCTCTATATCATCTTTTCTGCCGCCGATTTTAGTTAAAAATTTTTCCGCTGGCTCCATCCCGGCTTGTTCATGCCCGCGCGATCTGATTCTGCCATCAACAAACTCCGTGGTACTTGGTTTACCAAGATCATGGCAAAGTGCGGCAAGAATAACAATCCGCGCCTTATCTTGTTTTAATTTATAAATATTTATGAGTTCCCTGGCGCTATCGGTAACCATCAGTGTATGCGTCCAAACATCTCCTTCGGGATGCCACTCAAACTCTTGCTCGCAACCAATCAAAGCCTGCAACTCAGGATAGTAAGCCTCTACAACTCCAATCTCACGCAACAAATTCAATCCTTTAGATGGCCTCTTGGATTTTAATAATAACTTTTCCCACTCCTCACGCACTCGCTCTTTAGATATCTCGGCCATCTCCGGCACCATGCTCCTAAAAATCTCGATAGTCTCCGGCGCTGCTTTTAACCCAAACCTACCAACAAACTGAGCTCCGCGTAATAATCTAAGCGGATCATCTCTAAACCTCTCTTCATCAGTCACCCGAAGTACATGCTCGCGTAAATCATCCATCCCATGAAAAGGGTCAAAGATCTCACCTGTTAAAGGATCTTTGGATAATGCATTAAAAGTAAAATCTCTGCGTCTTGCCGCGTCAGCGATAGACATATTTGGATCGACTTTTACCTCAAAACCTCTGTGCCCCTCGCCAATCTTGGAATCTGTGCGCGGCATCGAAATATCCAATTCCACTCCGCCTTTATGTTGTAATTTTAAAATTCCAAAAGCTTTACCCACGTCTTTAACAGACCCAAACTCATGAGCTATCCTTTCTACTTCTTCAGCATCAAGCCCGTAAACCTCTATATCAAAATCTTTTGCTGTAATTCCCAGCACCTCATCCCTAACAGCACCGCCCACAATCAACGCCTTGCCTCCGGCTTCTTTGATTGCTGTAGCGACTTCCAAAACCATTTCAAAAGCTTCTCTAGCCTCGATTGAATGAATCTTCTCTACATAATCCGCGTAATCCTTAGGTTTCAAGCCCTGGTAAACATTGTAATCCTCTTTTTCCTCTAATAACTCGGGCATCTTCCTCAAATTAGACTCAGCAATATCAAAACGCCTGCGATTATACATCGCTTTAATATCATTATCCGGTTTTATTTGTTTTTCGTTCATATTTTTATTTTATCACTTTATTAATTTTACTACTAAAAAGATCTTAACCCCCATCAAACCAGATAGAAACTAAGATCTCTGGAGAATTTATCATATAAATTCTCAAGTCTATGCTTTCTATATTTATATATAGAGCACATAGCGAGATGCATCAACCAACAAAGTTGGTTATTGATGCGATGCAAGTTAAGGTTCGAAGTTTTAAGTTTATCAATCTACTTTAAGGGTAGCACGATGTGAAAATCTTTCGGACGGCAGAAAAACGTAAACTCAGCAGTTGCCTCCATTGCTGTGAAAATCTGATTGTGTTGCACAGAGTTTCTTAGCTTATCGGTAAAACACGTCCACAAGCCCAAGCCCCAAGCGTAACCAACTAACCAAAAGATGGTTACCACAGGCCCGGTCTGCGCAAAAGGATACTTACAGACATGGCCGTGCCGGCTATCATCAATCACCACCTCATGCCCGGCATCGCGCAACCCCGCTGCAAAACTCAAGATGCAATAATCACGTCTTAGGCTGACCCCGGTGGCATAAAAAACCAAACTTACCGGGTTGATCCACCAAGATTTACCATCCCGATGACGAATCACCCTTACAGCTCTTTCTACTCGAGGATTACCCTCTCTTCTGAGAATGTACTTCATCCCAATCTCCTTTCTTTCTATGCTGGGACGTGTAAATATAGCACAATTAAGCCAAAATGTCAATACCAATTAGAACCAGGATTTACCCTGATTTTTACAAAAATTTACATGATTATTATCTAAATTTACACAAAAAACCCTATTCACTGCGCACTGTCCGCTGTTCACTCACTTGTAAAACAGTTACAAGCCCGTAACCGTCATTTTAAGTTCCTAGGACTAAGACTAAGCACAAGGACTAAATAGTAAGTTCCTCCCTAACCCTATTTACGAATTCCCGATCCGGCTCCCCGGTTACATGATCAAATTTGGAGTAAGGTATAACCACAAAATAACCTTTCACGTCTTGCTTTGTAAATTTATTATATCTCGATAATTTTGCTCTAAACTTTTGAGCTTGATTTTGCATGTAACTATTTAAATGTTTAAGTTCACCACCATCATTAATATCAACACCCGGGAAGCTAATCTCATCCGTTTCAATCAAAACCGCCGCATCATCATTTGGTGTACCTTTAATTTGTACAGCCTCTCCCGAACCCGACCACATATCAATTGCTTCAAATGCATCCTCTTTTGGATGTGATAATTTTGGCGTAAAACCCAAAGCTTCAAAAATTTTAAAAACAGATACCTGGCTAAGAATTCCTCTCCTCAAAATATTAAACTCCCTTAACACGCCATCATTCTTGGCTATCGTTGCCCAAATATCCCAAAAATTCTTCATGAACTCTTTATCTTTGCTATTAAATAAAATAAAATCAGTTAGCAAGAATTGGTATTGAGTTAAATATTCAAAATTTTCTTTTTCGGTTGAATAATCCTTACTCTCCTTACTTACCTTTGCGGACAATCTTAAAAAAGGCAGCATCTCAAATAAAATCGTCACACCCTCAAGTTGATCGGGATATTCACGAAAATAAACATCTTGCAACTCTTTTACTTTTTCTTGATCATCATTTTTCAATGCCTCTAATAAAGACCTTTGTAATTCTATAGCCTTAGCTTTTTCTTCTGGTGGTGCATATTTCCGCATCAAAACCTCATTCCTGGCTTGCTTTTGTTTATAAGGAAACCCATATTTCTCCATCCACCATTCATCTCTTTCGTTCTTTAAAGCCGTCGCTTCATCGTCCATCAAATTATTATCTCCTCCAACTAACTTTCTTATAGCTTTTTGCGCCAATTCACTAAATATGGAAATGTCTTCCATTAATTCTTTCATCAAATATTCTTTTGCTGATAATTTTTGCTCTATATTCTTGTTTTCCACAATAAAAGGATTTTCCATATTAAACAAAGTATAACACGTCCAATAACCGACTAACCAATAAATTACCCATCATCATCACTTTTATGCTAAAATATACTCAATTAATTCGAGCTCCGCTCAGCACCAACTTTGTTATTTATTATTTGTTATTTATTATTTAATTATGAGCAAACCTGCTTACGTGCTCTCTGTAAACATGGGTTACGGCCACGACCGCGCCGCTTACGCCCTAAAAGAACTCGCCGAAGGCGGTGTTATCAAAATGGATGATTACCCGGGCATTCCGGCCCGTGATAAAAAACTATGGGTCGAGAGCCGTAAAGGCTACGAGGCCGTTTCCCGCTTAAAACCACTTCCCATTATCGGAGATATTGCTTTTGCAATCATGGATAAAATTCAAGAAATCGATGATTTTTATCCCCGCCGTGATCTCTCCGACCCAACTTACCAGGTTCACCAAACTTATTACATGATAGAAAAGCTGGGCATGGGTAAACATTTAATCGAAAAACTCGCAAAAAATCCCAAACCCCTTATCTGTACCTTCTTTACAGGTGCTTTTGCCGCCGAGGTTTTCGACTACCCGGGCGATATCTACTGCCAAATTTGTGATGCGGATATGGCACGGGTTTGGGTACCAAAAGATCCTAAAAAAAGCCGTATCAAATATTTTGCACCAAATGGGCGCGTGGTGGAAAGGCTTAAACTCTATGGTGTTAAAGAAGAAAATATTTACCACACCGGTTTCCCGCTTCCACGCGAAGTTATTGGCGGGTTAGATAACAGCATCTGCAAAAAAGACATGATGCATCGCATTTGTAATTTGGATCCGCAAGGTATTTTTGTTAAAAAATATTTTAGAACTATCGAAAGTGAAGTCGGAGTTGGGTCATGCGAAGCCAAAAAAGATCATCCCTTAACGGTTATGTTTGCCGTGGGTGGAGCCGGGGCGCAACGCCAGTTGGCGGTTGATATTTTGAGCAGTATAAAAAGCCGGCTCAAACGCGATAGTTTTACTCTCAGATTAATGGCCGGTACAAAAAAACAAGTCGCAAAAGATTTCACCTCAGCCGTTTCAAAACTTGGAATGAAAAATCTTATAGGTAAAAAACTATTTATAGACTATATACCCGACCGTGCAAATTATTTTAAAAAATTCAACCAAATATTACGCAAAACTGATATTATTTGGACAAAACCAAGTGAAATGTCTTTTTACTGCGCGCTCGGTTTACCGATACTCATGGCGCCAACCATAGGGTCTCAAGAAGATTTTAACAAAACCTGGCTCTCCTACATCGGCGCCGGCATAGAGCAAGCCGACCCAAGGTACACCAACGAATGGTTGTTCGACTGGATTAATTCAGGCGGTTTGGCCCGCGCGGCCTGGAACGGATACATGGAGGCTCCTCAGCATGGATCTTACAGAATCGGAGGAATTGTCACCGGTGAAAAAATGGAAGTCGAAGAGTTACCAATGATCGTATAGTCAAATACCTACCAAACATAAGTAATTTATAAGTTGGTATAAAAAAGACCGTTACCTGCAAATAGGACGGTCTTTTGTGTTCTGTACTAAATAAATTACCAGCTTTTACCACCGGCAACATCCTCAGTCTCCACAGCCGGCGCCTCAGGTGCCGGTTCTGTCGCTGCGGTAGATTCAGCTCCTGACTCCTCCATAGCCGGAGGTGGTGTAGGCGCCGAAACAGGCATATCCGCGCTTGATTCCATAGATAAATCTTTCTCTTCTTTCTTACCAAATAGTTTTTGCCAAAAAGACATATTTTTCTTATATTAGGTTTATTAAAATCCTCCATTTGTTAGTCTTAACGTCATAACGTCTTAATGTCCTAACGTGGTTACTTAAGTTACCTTGTTATGACTTTATGACTTTCGACTTTAAGACTACTTTAATTTTGTCTTTTATTATTGATTTAATTATACTATTTATTCTACTTTACCGCCAATATCAACATTACTAACCTCATTATCCTGATTTGTATCCGAAACCTGTTGCCGAACATCATTTACTGTCTTTAACATTACATTATTATCCTTTTTCACCAATAAAATAATGCCTGCAATAAAGCCGATTGGTATCATCACCATGCTAACTAAACCTAAAATACCAAGTAATACATTAATAAAATTAAAAACAGCTGAATATTCCAAATTATCATTTGGCGTCACCCCTCCTAATGATTGAGAAATCATGATTGCAATTAAAGGCCATGCAATTATTACTCCCAAAAAAATACAGATCGGCAGCACAATCATGAGTATACCAATAATTTTTCTTGTTTTAGCTTTCATAAATTTATTTTAATACTGATGATATATCCAGTATACTACCGGTTTGCCCCATCACAACCGGCAACTTACCATCCCACGCCTCGATAAATCTCATCTCTAAGATCTTATCATTGGTTTTAAGCGCTTCTGATTCTATCCTGATCCCCTCGGCACGGCCTCTTGCCTCGGCAATTTTTTGCTCGGCTTCAAATTTTACTTGTTCCAGCTTATTTTTTGCCGCCAAAGCTTGTTGCTCTGCCGTTACCTTTTCCTCAATCGCATGGTTAAAAGATGGCGAAAAGGAAAAATCCACAATATTAAACTCATCCACCAAAATACCATGCGGCTCTAATTTTTCTTTAAGATTCCGCTTAATTTCCTCTCTCACCTCACTGCGCTTTGTGATAAGCTCTTCCGCCGTAAACTTGGCAGTTGCCGCTTTAACCGATTCTTGCATGGAGGGGCTGATTAATCTGTCCTCATAATTTCTGCCCACATCTTGATATAGATTTGCCGCTTTATTTGGATCAACTTTAAAATTCAGCGCAACTCTGCTATTTACCACCTGTAAATCTTTGGATGCTGCATCCGAACCCACCTCTGATTTTTGCACTTTTACATCAATTCTAATTACTTCCTGAACAAAAGGTATTTTAAAATACAATCCTTCATCAAACACCTTACCGGTAACCGCGCCAAACTGTACCAAAACACCCCTTTCACCGGCATTTACCGTACCAACAGCCGAAAAAATGAGTATCAAGACAACAAGCCCGACTATCGCGGAAACAATTATTGAAGTAATTTTTTTATCATTCATAATATGCGAAATATTTAGCATAATTTAGCTAAAACCATCTAATCACACCACTTGACTGTCGTCAAATACCAACAAAAATAATCCCTAGTCCTGGGTACAGGATCCTGGCTTTGAAAAAATTAATCGAGTCGAATATTACCTTAAAATTTTTTAAATATCTATCCATCACGCTTATGAAGGATCGCATCTTTTGCCAGCAAATGATAATCATCCTTAATATCGGGAAAATTTATTATCACACTTTTGTAACCCGTTTTTTGTACTAACAGACGATACTGTCCTTTTTTCACAACAAAGGCATATCTCCCCTTCCCGGATGTCACTTGAGTTTCTAAAAGCTTTCCATATTTTTGCTCAAATATTCTCACCATTACTCTATCCAAAGGTTCCCCGGTCTCCGCATCACGAACCGTGCCGTATGGCGGTGATGGCGGTTTAAAATCCAAAAATCTAACCACTAGAGCTGTAAAATAAAACCCCAATAAAATCCACACAACCCAAAACTCTCTCAAAATATAAGCAATTAACAAAGCCAGAAAGGGGGAGGTGAAACTAAAAAAGTCTTGAATTGCTTTATTTCGCAAAATATATCTTTTAAATAAAGATATCCTACGAGTTGTATTTTTTGGATCTATCGGAATATTTACCGTAATGGACCCATGATCCGTAACTATAATGTGCTTAACACATAAAATATTTTGAAAAGCCGAATCATTATTTTTCTTACTTAAAATCTTAGATGGAAAACTAAAACCGTTCTTCCTTACCTCTAAAATATAATCCCCTTTTGGCGCAACTAAATTATACCTGCCCTCTTTATCAGTTGGAGCTGTACGAAACGTCTTTCCTCCCAAAGTTTGCAAAGAAACAATAGCCATTGATTCCGGCTTACCTGTGACACTATTAAACACAACCCCAAACCCGCTTTTTCTTCGCCTAAAAGATAAATAAGCCGATCTTGTTAACCGCAAAAGCATAGCCAAAAACAAACCGTAGGCTGCGGCTGCGATTGCATGATATCCAAATACTTCTAGCACATATACATTGTACCTTGTACATCGTACTTAGTACAACAACTTATAAAAATAATAAATTACAGATAATAAATAATAAAGCAAAAATCCCATCCGCCCGCTTTGTTATTTGCTATTTGTTATTTGTTAATCAAAAAAAGCCCCAGCTTCCGCCAAGGCTTTTTTAGTCATCAGTACTAAGTACCACGACTAAGTACTAGGACTTTATTGCATTCTTCAAGTAATTTACAGTTGCGCCAAGTGCGGCTAGTGTAAACACCATGCAAAATACCCATCCAATCAGAGGAATCAGCCAAATTAAATTTAAACCCAATACGCCAATCAGTGCTATCTTCCAATCCAATTCCACTGTTTGCGACTTTGTGGCAAGTTTCCAAACCCAAGCGCCAAATGCAATCATTGCCAACGCTTTCGCGATCGCAAAAGTTAGCACGTAAACAATTAAGGCAAAACCACCCAAGGCTGATCCAAAAATTGTTATAAGTAATATGATAGATACAATTGGCACCACAATTGCCCAAATCGTTCCCCAACCAAGCTGTGCCGGAAACTTGGATAATGTTGTTTTTGTCATTTCAAGCAAATGACTCTTAAAGAAGTACAGAGCAACCAAAACAGTAACTATTCCAATTAGAACCTTAAAAATAAAAGCCATTACCCCGAGCCCAAACAAAGCACCCTTATCTACATCCGGTGCTTTATAATCACGAGACGCATCCTTTTTAGGCTGTTCCGGAACTTTGTGATCAATACCACCTACAACAGATGCGCCATCGTCGATCTTTGCATCTTTTGAGGAAGTGTACTGCATTACTCCGCCCACAACAGCCGAGTTACCCAATATAAGTTCATCGACCTCCAACATTGCGGATCCTTTTACTTCGCCATTCAAAATCACCTGCCCCCCACCTCCCAAAACATTACCTTCAATAATTCCATCAATCATCACCGACCCGCCAAAAACACTTAAATCTCCTTTGACTACGGATCCGGGCAATAATCGCACCATACCGCCAAAGACAATTAAATCATCTTCGATGATTCCACCGATAGAAACCATGGAACCCGCCAACCTAGCATCATCGCCAACGTTACCAAACAAATCAACCATGGACCCGGCCATCACCACATCTTGGCTCACATTGGCATTATTTCGTACAATAGCCCCGGCGGCATACAGATCTCCCACTATCTCACCATCGGCAAAAATATTTGCGCCTGCAGCATAAACATCATCTTCCACCGACGTAATTGTAATCGATTCCCCTCCCTGAAATTGAGCTGCCGATACCGGAACTGCCCACAATACAGCCAAAAACATGGCTGCAAATAAAAGAAAATATTTCTTTTTCATAAGCCTTATGTATTAAAAAATTAACTATATTTTGATTATCACATACCTAGGCAAAAAATGCGAGTTTTACAAAACTTCTCATCTAAACCTATATCCGCATTTCCTCAATGTAACATTCAATTGCACTTTTAGTTGAGATCTGCCGTTACCACCTTTAAGATAAATCTCTCTCCTTTTAGCTTCATATTCTTCTAAGTACGATTCATAATAAATTAACTTTAGAGGTCTGCGATCTTTAGTAGATTTTGATTTCCCATCCAAGTGTTCCGAAAGACGTCGATTAATATCTGATGTAAACCCAACATACAATTTCCGATCCTTCAAACTTATTAAAACATAAACGTAATACATACAATCACAGTATAACAAAAGCGAGCTGAGCTCGGAATGATTTTACGGAAATAAAACAACCAGGCTTTCACCTGATTATTACCACCGAAACCAGCTCTTGCTAATTAAAGGAAGCTGAGCTTCCCAAAGCTTTAGCGCTTAGTAGGGCGAGCTGAGCTCGCCTCACCTTCGCTCCTAGCGCTCATATAGTCTGAGCAGAAAAAAACAACCAGGCTTTCACCTGATTATTACCACCGAAACCAGCTCTTGCTAATTAAAGGAAGCTGAGCTTCCCAAAGCTTTAGCGCTTAGTAGGGCGAGCTGAGCTCGCCTCACCTTCGCTCCTAGCGCTTGTTTTCGTCGAAAGGAAGCTGAGCTTCCCCAACTATTTCGCCGAAACCGAGCTGAGCTCGGTGGTAGCCCGTAGGGGAATCGAACCCCTATTTTCGCCTTGAGAAGGCGACGTCCTAACCGTTAGACGAACAGGCCTTATAACTCGAATCACGAATATCGTATTTCGAATTTCGAACTTTATTATTTGTTATTTATTATTCTTGACCCTCGAAGCTCGTAGAGCGTAGTGGGTTGTAATTTTGAAGTTAAGCGCTAGCGAATCTTCGCAAGCCATTCCGCGCTCTGCCTTACAATCAACTCTTCCGCACGAAGCGGTTCTGCCATTAGCTCTTTAACTATTTTCTCCATTCTAACTCCTTGTGAACCTTTAACCAAGATCGCATCTCCGGGGCGAATAACTTCTTGTTGCAGATAATATCCCGCTTCTTCACTTTTTTCAAACATACGAACACGAGATTCATCCATGCCATTTATAATCGCTTTCTCAGCGATTACACGCCCAAGTGTACCACAACAAATTAAGATGTCAATATTCGATTTAGCTGCTAATTCCCCTATTAATTCGTGTTCGTGCATTGCCATATTACCCAGTTCCAACATATCGCCAAGTACAGCAATCCTCCTGCCTCCCTCGGGCACAGGAAACTTTTGCAAATCTTTAATTGCCGAAGTCATGGCTTGAGGCTGAGCATTATATGTATCATCCAAAAGTACGGTCTTTTTTATACCTTCAATCAACCTTGTACGCCCGGGCATACCTATAAAACCATTATCCAATTTATCAATAACGGGCTTTAAATCATAATCCATCCCCAAACAAAATGCCAAAGCGGCCGCAACAGCATACGCGTTTGGTTCGCCAAAAACACCCTTTAAAAGCACCGTAAACTCATGATAACCCATGATTTTAAAATTTACCTCTAAACCGGATTCTGCAAAATTTTCTTGGTTATATATAATTTGTGTTGACTCTATCTTTGCGAGTGCCTCGGCACCTTTGCCAAAACCAACCGACTCGCCTTTTACCAAATCTCTGGAGCTCCAACTATATTCATCATCAATATTTAAAATCGCTTCGCCATCTTCCGGTAAAGCTCTTAGTATTTTACGCTCCTCCTCGACAGCATTCTCTACGGTTCCAAAATACTCTACATGCTCTGCTCCCAATGCGGTTATAATTGCTACTTTTGGCGATGCGATATTCAATAAATAATCGATATCCCCCGGATGGTCCGCCCCCATTTCCAAAACCAAATATCTCATGGTTAATTTTTTAAACCCCAATAAATGCAAAGTTGCCGTAACCAACAAATCCAACCACTTACCAACACTTCTCCCCGGCATTTCTTTGGCAAAAACCGAAAGCGGCACACCGAGCTCATTGTTATAATTTTTTAATGAAGTTCGATATTCTTCGGGTTTAAATATAGCGGAAAGCGTTAAAGAAATAGCGCTCCTCGTAGACGATTTGCCCACAGATCCGCCTATAACAATAACAGCGGGTTTATCCCGCAAAATTGCCCTTTTCGTACACCATCCAAGATAACGCTCGAACACTTTTCTCATATATTTCTAAATTACGCTAAACATCCGACTTCGTCAATTGATAATATATATCGTTCATAACGTTTTTAACGTTTATAACGAGTTTTGCTGCTATAAACACGGTATCTAATAACCAGCAAGTTCAACAAGCTCAGATTCTCAGATTCATAATGTTCGTAGTTCGTAGTTCGTCGAGCTAAGCTCGATTCGTGGTTTATTATTTGTTAATTAAATTGAATCAGCTCGCTTTGTTATTTATTATTCTTGACCCTCGTAGCTTCTTGACCCTCGTAGCTTTAGCGTAGTGGGTTAGCGTAGTGGGTTAGCGAAGTGGGTTGTGATTTATTATTTGTTTTAGTTTATAAGGTTAAAAGTTTATAAAGCTTATAAAGCCAATCAACCTAATAACCACTTTACAAACTTTATGAACTTTACAAACTAAATTTTTATTATTTATTATTTAAATCCAGTAATTCTATCTAGTTGGCTTTATATTGAGATAATTCAACAGATACTTCGCCATATCACCAAAAATCGGCGCCGCGCTTGAAGCTGCCCACATGGTAGTTTTTGGATTTTCGAGTTTTACCAGCATAACGAACTCCGGCTCATCAGCTGGAGCATAGCCTATAAAAGTCGTAATAAACTTATTAGCTTCATAACCCCGGCTCCCGCGCTTAGCAACCTGAGCCGTTCCGGTTTTACCTGCAACCCAATAGCCGGGGACTTGCGCCAATTCACCGTGCGTACCCTCTACCACACTGGTTAACATTCTTGTTATCAATTGGGCAGATCTTTGAGTAATAACCTCTCGAACAATTTTTGGTTCGGTTACTTCACGGGTACCATCGGCATGAATAATTTCCGATACAATATATGGCCTCATCAGCTTTCCGTAATTCGCCAAAGCTCCAAACGCTGCAATCAGCTGAACCGGAGTAACTGTAATACCCTGGCCATAAGATGCTGTAGCCGCAAAAATTTCGCCTTTATTTTCTAAACTTGATATATCACCGGATGATTCCGGACGTAACTCAATCCCCGTACTTTCACCAAAACCAAACTCCTTCACATAATCCTGAAAAACTTTTTTACCCAACTGCCTCATCACAAAAATAGATCCCGTATTCAACGATTCATCCAAAACCTCGGTCATTGTTTTAATTCCATGAACTTTGCCATCTGAATTTTTAATCGTAAAATCATCAATTTCCAAAAAACCCTTATCCTCGTAAGTAGTATTGGGATTAACCTTATCTTCATTCAAACCACCCGCCATGGTAATCGCTTTAAAAACCGATCCCGGTTCATAAGCAACAAAAGTTGCCGGATTATTAAAAATCCCCACATCCTCCACCTCTTTTAAATTTGATGGATCAAAATCCGGAAAAGAACACATAGCTAAAATCGCCCCCGTATCAGAATCCATCACTATCATCGTTCCATTATCGGCTTGATAATTTAAAACTCCCTGCCTGATTCTCTCACAAGCCTGAAACTGGATGGATCTGTCTAAAGTTAAAATTACATCATCACCATCTGTCGCCTCTATCAATTTACTTTGCCCAAATATAATCCTCCTGCCCGCCCTATCCGTTTCTACCGAAAAACTCCCCGGATGCCCGGCTAATTGCTCGTCAAATGTATATTCAACACCATAACGACCCTCCAGAGCGCCCTGATCGTTTTGCGTTACAACACCCACCACTTGGCCACCCATGTTTTTTTCCGGATACAACCTGGCAATACTGCGAGCATATCCTATGCCCTCCAAATTTTTAGATCTCAACTCTTCTACTACCGCCGTTTCAACATCACGAGTAATCGGCTCATAAGGGTCATCGGGCTTATCCGCTAATTTTGCTATTAAATCCACATCCGGAATTCCCAAAACTCCCGAAAGTTCATGTGCCGTAACCACCGGATCACTTATGTTCTTTGGTTCCGCAAAAACCTGCCACGAATCACGATTCGCGGCCAATGGATACAGTTTTCCATCCATGGGATCTTTTATCAGAATCCTGCCACGGCTGGGTAACAATTTTGATTCCAAATCATATTGATCAGACGCCAAAACTTGATACATGGATTTATCTAAAATCTGAAATTTTGCCAAACGTAAAACAAAAATAAAGCCAACAACAGCCAAAACAAATACCAAAAACCAAAAACGCCGAGCCGTATTATGCGTCTCCGCCTTTTCTTGCAGATATCTTTGCCTCATCCGAACCATTGTACAACGCCGAGCTAAGCTCGACAACGCCAAACCAACCTCGACAATACAGCCAACCCCCAACATCGCTCGCCACCCCCTGTTCACTGTCCGCTGATCACTCACTAAAGATATAAAAAACTACATCCGTTGTTGGAATCTTACCCTACTTTGACTTTAAGTTCCGCCTACGGCGTTAGCACGGGCGATCACCACACTCCGTATACACTTCGAGTGGCGCAGCAAGGATACGCCCCTACAAAACCCGACCCCCAGTATACGACTAGGACTAAGTACTAATTTATAAATATTTCCGTTTCTTCAGTTCCTCCGGCAAATAATCCTGTTCTACAGGTTCCTCAAACGAGGGATTGTATTTGTAATCTTTCCCATAGCCCAGATCTTTCATTAAAGATGTTGGAGCGTTCCTTAAATGCAAAGGCACGCCAATATGCGATGTCTCCTTGGCATCCCGCGCCGCTTTTCCATAAGCTTCATAAAGTTGATTGGATTTCTTGGCGCGGGCGCAATAAACCACTGCCTGCGCCAAATGCACATTACACTCGGGCATTCCAATCAACTTTACCGCCTGCATTGCGCTCATTGCCTGTACCAAAGCTTGCGGATCCGCCAAACCAATGTCTTCAGATGCAAAGCGGACAACGCGCCGTGCGACATAAATCGGATCCTCCCCAGCCTCAAGCATCCTCGCGAGCCAATACAACGAAGCATCCGCATCCGACCCGCGCATGGATTTATGCAACGCACTTATAATATTATAATGCTCCTCCCCGCCCTTATCATAAACCATATGCGACCGTTTTAAGACAGTCCTGACTGTTTCGTTCGTCACTAATCCCTGTCCACTGTTCACTGAACCATTTTGACCTTTTTTCGCTTTAGGCCCCTTAGCTCCGATTGAATTGACGCACATCTCCAATACATTCAGCCCTGCCCTCGCATCCCCATCCGCAATCTGCACAATCGACTTTAAAGCATGTTCATCAACCTTGACCTTAACCTTTCCTAAACCTCTCTCCTCATCCAGAAGCGCTCGACTCAAAATCTCTTTTAGATCACCCTCACCTAACGCCGATAAAGTAAAAACCCGCGCCCGCGATAAAAGAGCATGATTAACTTCAAAACTTGGGTTCTCTGTAGTTGCGCCAATAAAAATCACCGTTCCTCGCTCCACATGCGGTAACAAAGCATCTTGTTGGCTTTTATTAAACCTATGAATTTCATCTATAAACAAAATCGTCCGCTTCCCCATCTTTAATCGTTCTTCCGCAACCGCAACAATTTTGCGAATGTCCGACACCCCCGCAGTCACCGCCGACAATGGCACAAACTCAGCCTCCGTAGTTCTTGCTATAACCTCGGCTAGTGTGGTCTTACCTGTACCCGGAGGACCCCAAAATATGCAACTTGGTACTTTATCTTGCTCTACAAGATTCCTAAAAGCCGAACCCGGTTTAACCAGATCCTCTTGCCCATAAACCTCATCAAAACTCCTCGGCCTCATCCTATCCGCCAAAGGTTTATGCAAATCTGATTGACCCAAATCATTTGTAAACAAACTTTTCTGCATAACTCACTGTAATAACCAATAATCAATATTCCAATCATCAATAAATAACCAATTATCAATCATCAAATAACCAATTGGATATAAACCTAATTTCCAAATTACAATCTCCAAACAAATTCAAAACAATAACAACTGAATCTCGTTTATATTTATTTAAGCTTTTATTTGATATTTATTGGATATTGGAGCTTGGTTATTGGTTATTACTAGTTTATAGAACAAATATAGAACGTTGGTAAATAGAAGTCAAAAAAACGAAGCCTTAACTCCGTTTTTGTACGTTGTACAAAGTACGATGTACGACGTACAGTTTTCTAGTTGGTTGAAAAGTCGAAACAAGAAATTCTGCAACTCTCCATCTTTTGTTGGCATGTAAAAGGCATTTCATCGGATCTTTTGCATTCTTCAAAATCCATATCGCACGAAGCCTCACAAACATCACGGCTTAACGCCCGTGTCTCACTGTTAGCCAAATACCACTCATTATTTTTCATATTTCCATTTGTATCTCCTTGAATCTGATCTCCGGCATAATAATACAAAGGCCAACCTTTATAGGTTAACTGCATATTGCCATCTTCACGTAAAATGGAATCAAAATCCTCTTTATTCAGATCATTTCCCAACATTAAATCCTCCACATAAAACATCGGCCAATTATCCAAACATGCGCCAGCGCATTCGCTTACACCCTTGGCATCTTTTGCGTAAGTATATAAAGCTTTTCCATTTTGATCCGCAAAATAAGTTCCATCATCGGTTTGCATGATTTTTACGCCGGGAAACAAACCTACCCTGGCGCATAAACGTTGATTACATGTTTGCTCCATCCTTTTACAAAGCTCCATGGCGTTTACATCGTATTGAGTTGACCCGGTGGAACAAATCACATTCAAACGCCTGCATTGATCTGTGCAATAAGTATCGGGCATCGCAGCTTCGTTTGATAAATTACAAGCATTAATTAAACATTCCACATTTTGCATCCTGCAAACATCTAAAGCCGCCTGTTCATCTGCGACAACCGTACCTTTTGGTGCAACTACACTCTCTACACATCCACCCAAGGCAACAGCGCACCTATCTTGGCAAGAAACCGGAGCTCGAGGTGCATCGTTACACGATGTAATACAAGCGCTGGATTGCGACAAACATGGATGCAAACCGAATGGTTCCGTGCCCTCATATTCATCGAAACAACTAACTTGCTGCTCTCTGCATTGATTCAAACAATCAGCTCTAAAATCATCGGGCATGGTAACAAAACCCAAAGCCGGCTCGCCAATCTCTGTTTTTGATGCCATAAGTGAATCCAAACTTTGTTGCAAATCCGCAAGCTTCATTTGCAGTTGGCTAAGAGCCCCAGCATCAACACTTACTCTGTGAGGTGCATCGTTGGATTGCGCCCACAGCACTACCGGCACCCCAACCGCCAAAATAGTCAGCACCGCTAACCCAAACAACCAAGAATGCAGGTGTTGTATATTATAGCTTTGCGTCTTTTTTGTTTTCGAAGACACTCGAGATTTTTTTATCATACAATTAAACTAATTATAGCACAATAATTTGCAATAACCAATAATCAAATTCCAATAATCAATCAGTTTTAATGCTTTTTAGTTTCCAATTTGTGGATAATTACTGAAAAAATCTTTTTCATCTCCATCGCCTCAACAATTTCCACCTCAACTTCTCCAGCTCTACTTGAATTCGCCTCCTTTAACAACTCCAACCAATACACTGTTTCTTTGATTTCTTTACGTGAAATTTTAAATCTAAATATAAAGTCTTTATCACCCAAACAGTCATTTGCTTCACGATAATTCGCTCCAATTGAACCCGACGATCTAATAAGTTGTTTAATTATCTGATCATTTATTGTATTAAAAGGCATTGATTTACATAATCTAATAACTCTTCTGGCAAATTCAAGCGTCCTATCCTCTAAATCAAATTTCTGCATAAAGTATGTAATAACCAATAATCAAATTCCAACATCCAATACCTGAACTGCATTTGGTTATTGATTATTTGATTAGTTAATAAAATAATATTACTCATTCATTGGTTATTGGAATTTGGTGATTGGTTATTCATTGATTATTGGAATTTGGTGATTGGTTATTTCGTAGACATACAATCTCCTCCCCCTCTTCCCCTTCGGCCGATTAAGATCGATAACTTGCACCGGCTTAAACTCTTCCGGAAACTCAAAATCACAAGACACAACTCTGGTCCCCGGTTTAAGATCTTTTTGTAATTTTGGCAAAAGACTCTTCAAAAGCCCCGGAAACAAATAAACATACACATGAGTCGCGTCAGATAAATCCTGCTTAAAAAAATTCTTATGCAATAACTTAATCGCCCCGGATGGAATCTTTCTATACCTCAACCTCAACTTGGCATAAACATGCGGAACAATCGCTTTATCGATTCCCACATACTTCGCGTCAGATTGCACGCGATAACAAGCCTCTAAAACTCTCCCATCCCCACTCCCCAAATCATAAACGACACTCCCTGGCTTAACATCCAGCGCTTTCACAATATCTCCCAACACCTCCTTCGGTATCTCCACAAACGGCGCGCGCGTAGCAAAAAGGCTCCACTGATACATGAAGCCAATTATCATAACAATCAAACAGATGATGACAATAAAAATTTGTAAAGAGAATATTAATGTTTCCATGAAGGTAGTATATCAAAAAAAGCCCGTTCGGCGAGAATAAAACTCCCATCCGAACGAGCCGAGATACAAACTTAACAATTACAGTACATTATTGGCAAGTTCACGTATAACTCGTCCAACTTCCAAGCGAGAAGCGAAGAGCTTAAAACCTAGATCTTGATATGGTTTCAGCCCCTCAAGCGGTGGATCATTCCAAACTATTACCGTCTGCTCTTTCATCCTTTCCGATACCACCTCTGCCAACAACAACCCATAACCCAGATTGTTGCCAAGAACAACCAAGTCAACAACTTCTAGGCGTGTTAGAACTTTTACAAGATCGCAGATACGCTCATGGTCACGCTTCGCCAAAGGCATACCGCGTTCCAAATTTCGCTTACTCGTTGATGTACACTCAACATTCGGCACCATTTCACACACAACGCCATGCTCTTCTAGCTCTCTTCTGACTCGAAGAGTTTCAGCATAGTCATCAAGAAACAATATTCGTAGATGCATTTTCTCTCCCTAGCTAAAGAACCAACGGTTTTCCCAACCGACAGGGTGTCTATTTGACGGCTAAATATAGCATAAAAATCAGGTTCTGTTAAGACGCTTACCTAATTCTTTGGCTAAATTTAGGTAAAAAATCCCCAAACTCCTCAGTCCCGCTTTCAGCGATAGTACGGATAACCACAAGGGATTATCACTACAGAGTGGGTTTGATTGAGTTTACTAAGCAAAAACACCCCAACGGGACGTCTCTACGGTTTATATTGTTATGCATCATGCATCATGCATTATTAGTGATTCGATACACCTCATCACTCTTCCTCACAATAAAACTAGTTTCAATTGTGGCTTCCTGATTCGGATGCGATTCAAAAGATTCAACGGTGATCCGCTCCACTCCGGTTGTCGGTCCCTGAAACTGCAACACATCGCCAACCTGTAACTCCCCATTTAAAACTTTCAGCTCCGCGATATTTGTCTTGCGATAATAATTCTGCACCTTCCCCAAATATTCTTTTTTCTCCGTAGCCTGGCTATTACGCACCCGCGACCAAGCCTCATGCGCCGGCCTGCCAAACATAAAACCCGTAGAAAATCCGCGATTATAAACTTTCTTTAATTCCTCGAGCAACTCATCTTTCAGTTCTTCTGTGTATTTTCCGGCCAAAACCGCATCCACACCTCTGCGATAACAAGCAACTGTCGTCTTGATATATTCCGGCGATCTCCCCCTGCCTTCAATCTTCAAATAATCAGCTCCCGTCTCCACAATCTCATCCAAAATCTCTATCGTGCAAAGATCCTTCGGGCTCATCACGTATCCATTACTAACATCCAGTTCATGACCGGATTCCTTATCTCGCACCGTATACTCGCGCCTGCAAGGCTGAAAACATTCCCCGCGATTCGCAGATTTACACTCTAAAAAGTTAGACATAAAACAACGCCCCGATACAGACACACACATCGCACCATGCACAAAGATCTCCACCTTCGCTGTCTTCATCTTGCTTTTAATCTCTTTAATCATCGGAAGCGTACAC
>JARGGJ010000014.1 GCA_029210915.1 Patescibacteria group bacterium | reverse complement strand
TAAAACAAGATGATTGCCGATATTGCGGTTAAGATCATCACCGATGATATAATAATGAAGTAAAAAAATAAAAAATACCAACCATGTTTGAGGTATATAGAGTCAGCGGAAACGACTTTGCCATAGTTTTAAAAGATGTAAATGAAGAAATTGCGAAAAAAGTTACAGAGAGTCTCCAGGTTAAAGTTGAACTGCCCGAGGAACACGGGGTGGAGGCGGTTCCGCTCGCGGCAAATAATATTTCTTTTAGAGGCAGTTTTGAAGTTTTAAAATCAATAAGATCTGTTTTTGGAATGGAATCTGTTGGTGAGATAGATAAGGCCGATGCGGAACAGGATGATAGGACTTTGCTTATCACACTTCTTCGCGAGAGGCTTTTTACGATGAATGATTTTGTGAAAGTAAGATCCAGGTTGGAAAGAATGGTAGATAAAATTAAAAATCCGGATGGGGTGCCTGCGGAAAAATTATATAATGATTTTTTAAAGAAGACTCTGGGAACGGTATTTGCGAAACCGGGGAGTGATGTAGCGTTGGATTTTGGCGAGTTTGTACAGGCTTTGCGTGATAGAGGAGCAGGGCTGGAGGCTGGCAAAGACGATGATCCGGAGTGGGAGCGAAACTTGTTTTTAACATCACGAGATCAATCCATTCGTTCGTTTCAAGATAGATATGATATGAAGCGTAAGGTAGAGGTGGAATTGCAAAGGCAGGTTATTGGTGATTTACAAAAAAGAGCAGATGAGCGCTTGTTGGAAATAACCGATGAGGTGCCAAATTCAACCAGAGAAACCGGGCGAATTGAATATGGAGAAGAGCAAGAAAAGGCTGTTTCGGAGTTTGAGTCGGTTATGGAAGATTTGGGTGAAACTGAGGGGCGTGAGATATTAAAAGAGCTGGCAGCAAAGCGGAATGAATCAAAGTCTAAGGGAGACAGAGAGTTTCGTTTGGCGGAGTTGACTTTGGAAGTTGAAAAGCTAAAAAGAGACAGCCTTACAGGTTTAAAAGAAAGGGGCATGCTTTTTGGCGAGTTAACAGAAAGGATTGAAAGTAAAAAACCGATTTCGGTTATCTCGATAGACATGGCTTTTTTGAAATTTTTTGATAAAGAGGGCGGTGGAAAAACAGGAGATAACGCAATTTTGGCAGCAGGTAAAATTTTGGATTCGGTAAAAAGAAAGTATGCGGAAATTGGCGCGGAAGCTTACAGAGTTGGCGGTGATGAATTTGTATTTAAGATAAACGTGGATGATGCGGAAATGGTTCAAGAAGTCATTCAATCTATCCGCGATACTACATTGGAAGTTGGACCAATTCCGGAATACAAAGGCGGTTCCGGCAGGTACAGACCCGAGATGCTGCAGTTTAATTTTGGCTCCAAGGGTTACTCTGAAGAAAATAACCCCGGCATGTCGAACCCGGATACTTTGGTTCATGAAGCGGATGCGAGAGTTGAAATTGACAAGGCGGTTAATCGTTTTGTTTTGTTGTTGCAAAGAGAAGATCAGATTCAGAGATTGCCTGTTAAGGATCGCGATGCGGCCATCGCGGATCTTGATGTTTTGTATGCATATTCGGCAAAATCAATTTTTGGAGCGGATGGTAAAGAAAAGATAAAAGAGTGGGCATTGGAATACAGGTCGGGCAATAAATCATTAAAAAAACTGACATCTGAAATAATATCTTTTATTACTAAAGGGTTGGAATTTAAAGGTAAAAAGGAGTTTGAACAAGCGGATTTGGAGCATGTATTATTAAGAAATGAATTGATTATAGAGATGCAACATGCGGAAATATCTAAATTACAAGAATCTTTGGAAAGAGCCAATAAAGAAACGGAAAAAGATCATGAAAGAATAGCGAAATTAAAAGAGCGTCTCTATGAGGCAGAGGCGGATAGAGATAAGGTAATGCAGTTTAGAAAAGAATTGGCGTAAAAATAAAAACAGCGTTTAATCGCTGTTTTGTAAATCTTTCACCATATAGGTGTCTTCTTCGTGATATCCAAGTAGTTTGTAGTATTCACGAACTCCGATGCCGGAGATGACGGCCATATTATCGTAGCCTTCCTCGATTGCAATCTCTTCCGCTCTTGCCATCAATTTTCTGCCGTAACCTTTATGTTGAGAAGCGTCTTTATCTTGCTGATTGATGTTTAAAGCTGTGCCGTAAGTGTGGAGCTCACGGATTTGGGCGGAGGTGCGGAGGATTGGGAAGGCTTCGTAAATCCCCCAAATCGCACTTTGTGCGATTGTCCCCCTTTGACGAGGGGGCGTCTCGGAAGCTTTGCTTATCGTGGCTAAATTTTTAATTTCGTTTAGTCTGATTTGGATTTGGGAATCCAAATCTTTTTTTACTGCGGTGATGTTATAAAGTATTTCTTCGTTTGTGTAACGAATGACTTTTAGGCCTAGATCCTCTAAACAGTACGTTCGAGAATCGTCGTATTCTTTTTGTTTGTCATGGATCTTTCCATCAACTTCGATAATAAGTAAAAGTTTAGAGCAATAAAAATCAGCGATAAATGAATCAATCGGTTTTTGTCTCAGAAAACGAAAGCCTGTTTTATCTTTAGATAAAACATCGAACCACATATTTTTCTCAGCGAGAGTTTGATTACGGCGTAATTTTTGCGCGTCTTCTTTAAGTGAAGCTTTGTACGGTAGAATTTCACCATGAATACGTAAATCATCAGCTTCGATAGCGACCCCCTCGTCAAAGGGGGATATCCCGCCCTGGCGGGATTGGGGGATTTGAGGCAAGCGGAGCCTGCAAAAACCAAACACTGCGCTTCTGTCTTCGTTCTCGATTGAGAGGAATACTTCTATTCCACCAGCGTTTTCATAACGTTCTTCGAAGAGTTGGGTTTTGTCGTGAGTATGATCGCCCGGAACGTGGCCAACTTCACGGCAGCGCAGGCATTTGCAATGGATACCGCGTTTTTTCATTTCTGTTTCGATAGATTCTCGGAGGTTGGTTTGTTTGTTGCCGTGGGAAATATCACCGGTTGGGAAATCGCGGATGAGGCGAGAAACTCTGCAGTAATAGGGGATCATGGTTTGCATTTCCATTAAGAGCTCGCGAAGATTTTCGCCTTCCAAGGGTTTGAATTCTCTACGCATGGTTTGTTCGTATAGCTCGGAATTGGGGAGTACAACACAAGGGTAGAGCTTGATCATATCGGGGCGGAAGCGGGGATCGTCGAATAATGTTTTGAAAGATTCCAGGTCATCTTTGCGTGATGCGCCGGGTTGACCGGGGAGGATGTGGACGTCGACTTTAAAAGCTGCGGCTTTTAACAGTGTGATAGCTTGTTCAGCGTCGGCGACGGTTGTTCCGCGACCCGTGAGCTCTAAAACTCTATCGTTGATGATTTGCAAACCGAGTTCGACGCGGGTAACTCCGAGTTTGCGGAGGTGGATTACTTCTTGGGGGGTGATGTGATCGGGGCGGGTTTCGATTGTGAGGCCGATGATGCGGTAGGAAGCGGTTTCGTTTGTGGACTGAGAATCCCCCAATTCAGTGCTTTGCGCTGAATGTCCCCCTTTGACAAGGGGGCTGTTGTCGCCCTTTGCTATAGAGGGTTGACCGAGTTCGTTGGCGGCCTCAAAACATCTGGTAATGAACCATTCGCGGTAATCTTGGGGGTAAGCGGACCAGGTGCCGCCCTTGACGATGAGTTCGATTTTGTTAGCTGTATGGCCGTTGCGCTCTAGAGCTTCGACGCGCTGTTTTACTTGTTCGTAGGGGTCAAAATCCAGGCTGAGAGCGCGAGCCGCGGCTGGTTCACTACTAATGTAGCTTTTGGGCATGCGGTACTCTGTGGGGCAGTATACGCATTTGCCGGGGCAAGGATATGGTTTTGTGAGTACAGTGATAGGAGCGACTCCGCTATCGGTGCGTACATCTTTAACTCTTAGTGCTCGTTCTATTGTTTCATTTTTTTCTAAACCCTCATTTAAAAGCTCGCGATATGCTTCCCAGAGTTGGATCGAAGTTGGAAAAGCGTAGTTTGTTCCGGTGATTGTTTTGCGAATTACTTTCATCAAATCCTTGCGTGTCGGCGAATCCAAATCAGCCAATGATTTGATCACGGCTTTGGCGATATCCAAGGGAGGTTTGATTAACATGAATTTAGGGACAAGTCTTAACGTCATAACGTCGTAACGGAGTTGATTTGGTTGCTACGTTAAGACGTTATGACTTTATGACGTTAAGACTGTAACGTTGAGTTATAATGACAGAAAAAACAGGTTTGATCAAGGGTTGGATATTGCTCAAAAGTTGGAGTTAAAGTAGGATTGAAACTATGGATAATGAAATAATGAAAAAATTAAAGAATGAAGTATCGGAGTTTTATGAGTCCGAGGGGAATGCTTTTGGGCATACGAGGCATCATGTGTGGGAATTGATGTTGGATTTTATGGACCGCTTAAAACCCGGGCAGACTTTGGTGGATGTGGGAGCCGGGAATGCGCGGTTGCTTGATGTTGTGCCAGATGGAGTTAAGTATATTGGGATTGAGCCGAGCGCGTCATTAAGAGAATTTGCGATTCGTCGGCTCGAGAATCACAAAGGATCAAAAATGCAGGCAGGGGAATTTCCAAAATTAGAATTACCGGATGATATCGCCGACGCTGTTACTTGTGTAGCTGTGTTGCATCACGTGCCGTCGGATGCGGAGCGACGGGAATCGATCAAAGAATTGCATCGAATATTGAAGCCGGGTGGGATTATGATTTTATCTGTTTGGAATTTGCGTGCCAAAAGATTTTTATCATGGGAGATGATAAAATACGCTTGGTTACGTATCCCGGGGTTTAAAGGAGGGGATAGTGGTGATCTCTATTACATCTGGAAAGCGGGCAAAACTCCAAAGAATCGTTATGTTCATGCGTTTACATTAAAAGAGTTTAAATCACTTTTTAATGAAAAAGATTGGGAGGTTGAGAAAATTGGGGGATATGATAGTAAGGGTTGGACGAGCATGTTTTTAGGAAGAAATTTAGTTGTAGTTGTGAGGAGGAAATAATAAATTACAAATAACAAATAATAAAGCGAGCGGTACGTATTAAATTATAAATAATAAAGCGAGGGGAGGGATTTTTTGAATTTACTTTTTTTATGGTATATAAAAAAATAACATCATTCTTTGTTATTTGTTACTTATTATTTGTAAATTAAAAAACAGCCTTGCAGCTGTTTTTTTGTTGTTACATTGATGGGTAGCTGGGTGTTGCCGGTTCGCTTGGAGTTTCCGGTTCCGGTGAAGGAGCCGGAGCTTCCATGGCCGGAGCTTGGTGCTTGGGAGCTTTGAGAGCATCCTTTAAGCCTTTGCCCGGTTTAAATTTTGCAACGCGTACCGGAGGAATTTGGATGTGCTCGGTTGGGTTTTGCGGGTTAACACCGGTACGGCCTGCGCGTGTGCGGGCGGTGAATTGGCCAAAACCTGCGATGGTTACATCTCCGTCGCCTACGAGCTGGGATGTGACGATATCAACGAATGATTCGACCATGTCCTCTGCTTGTTTTTTGGTGACGCCAACGCGATCGGCGATCACATTGATGAGTTCTGCTTTGTTCATAGTAAAAGGTTAATGGGTTAATCTGCAATCCATATTTTGGGTGCAGAAGTATTTATGTACTAAGTATAGCACAATTTGGCTTAAATTGCAACCGTTTCGCGGATTTGCTCTACTTTGAGCACTTTGTGAGTGTCCATATCCAGGCTGACAAATAAGCCGTTTATCTCGGCCGGGCCGGTTTCGGGGATTTTGTAGGGGGCTGTAGATTCGGCTAAAAATCGCTTAATAGAGCTATTTTTCTCGAATCCAATAACGGAATCATGAGCTCCCACCATACCAACATCTGTTAATTGAACGGTGCCATTTGGCATGACTCTGAGGTCTGCGGTGGGCACATGGGTGTGGGTGCCAAATACAATATTGGCTCTACCATCAACATAATTGGCAAAGGCGTTTTTTTCGCTGGTTGTTTCGGCGTGGACATCAATTATGATGATAGATTTTGATGATTCATTTACTTGTTCTTTCCAAAAACGGTCAAATGAGAGAAAAATTGAGGAGGGATCTTGAGGCATGAAAAGCTGACCCTGGAGATTTAGGATGCTGACCCGTGTATCTTTGATATTGAGATGAATCCAACCGCTACCGGGGAGGTTTGGGCCTACATTGGCTGGCCGGATTAATACTTTAGACCACTCTTCATTATCCAAAAGCGGTAAACCTTGCTGATTCTCAAAAACATGATGACCGGAGGTAAAAACATCAACTCCGGCATCTTTGATTTCTTGTAGGGTTTTTTTAGTTATACCTCGGCCATGAGCCAGGTTTTCTACATTAGCGATTGTTAGATCGGGTTTGTATTTAGCTTTAAGATTGGAAAGGTTTTGTATAAGCGCTTTACGACCAATTTTTCCGACTATGTCTCCGAAGATTAGGAAGTTGATTTTTTTCATACATTTCTTGAAGAGACATATTGGATATCTGTTCAAGAGATGGCACAAGTAAGAGATATACAAATAGAAACTTGTGCACGATAGAGTTTATATGAAATAAACTGTTAGATTATGGATTGTGTTTTTTTGATTCGATATCCGAAACAGCTTCAGAGCGATCAAAAATTACAGTTCCATCCGGACTTACGTGGTAAATCCTTCTTTTGGGCAGAGGGTTGTAGATTTTTGGTTTTGAAACCTCTTTGGAAGTTTCGGTTTTTTCTTCATCTAATAGTAATTTTTTATTAACCATTATGAATCTCCTTTATAGTGAATGGTTTTTGAAAGAACAGTATATCTCTTATGCGTTTATATTAAAGAAAATGTTGCTTAGAGTCAATAAAAAACCGTCTAAAGAGTTTTAGACGGTTTTAGTTGTTGCGGAGCCACCCAGCGCTGAAGCGCGCTTCGTATACAAGTTTTTTTTGGTAGAAAACGCGTTCGACGCCGGTAACGGGGAAGGTTTGTGAGGATTGGATACATTCGTATTCCATGGTTTGATCTACAAATTTATTGGGGCCTCTGACACGATGAGGTGATCCGGGTTGTCCGATAGATTTTTTTAGGAAAGCGACCATTACCAGCATGAACCTAAACATGTCTATTTGGCGGTTTTTATTTGTAGAATCTTCATAAAGAAAATGACCACGGTGAGTAAGGTTCCAAACCGTTACTTTATTACGATAGCCTATTTCAATGTAGGATGTATTTTCCAAGCCGGATTGAAGCAAGGTTAAACGGCTTTCGCCATCATCGTAAACTCGTCCGGAAAATCCGGGGAGATTTTTATATCTTATAGAGTTTCTTTCATGGATATACGCTTCTAGACGAGCTTGTTTAAGAAACTTTAAGAAAAGTTCTTTGTCAAAATTTTTCACGATGAACCCCTTTTATTTGTAGAGATTTTTGCATGACGCAAAATCTCGATATCAATTAATTGATACAGTTCGTGTTCATCCGTAGTTGCTCTGCCTTTGGCGATTCTTTGCCATATTTGCCGCCGCAGATTTTTTAATATGCGCAGGTCAAACTCACCCAATGTTATGCAAAATTTTATACGGTCGCACGATCCGGGAAGCAATATGGGCAAGTGTTTAGCTCGTACGCGTTGTTTGGTTTTCAAAGTGCCCTCCCTTTCGGGTCTAAGGCTAACATGAAGTGAGAAATGAATCAACTTGATTTATATTAGTTAAATTGTCAGTTTACTCATGAAGATAAGGTATTTTAATAAAAGGATAGATAAAAAAACCGCAGATTATGTCCTGCGGTAAAGTTCTGTGGGATTATAATTTAATTAGAGAATGGGCAGTCGGGTATTTCTCGAAATGCTCCATCTTTATGGCTAAAGTATCTAGTGCCTTCAGAGTTACTAATAACGAGAAATTGTTTTTGTAGCCCTGATTCACTTAAACGTTCTTTGTCTGATGCCGTGGGGTTTATTAGAACGTAAGTACTGTTTTTATCAATAACTTCTAAGATGGTTTGAAAATGTATTATTCTCGCACCTTCAAAAAAGTTTAAAAATCTTGATTTCTCTAAACTTTCTTTAGAGCCGGTAAAAGGAATATGAATAAAGTGAAATTTATCCCTTTCTTTAATATCTAAATATGCAATAATAGCTTGATTGATTATTTGTGGAAGATCGGATATTATAATTTTTACAGTTCTGTGTTTTGGCTCATGACTTAAGAGTTTGTATGTGAATGGACAAGATGATCTGATTGATTTGATAAGTAGTTTAGCATAACACCATGCTATGAATTGGGCAACAGAAACTGGATCGATATTATGTGTGTATGGCTTACTATGGAATTCATCCAGATTGAAATCAATCTCATCAAATTCTGAGAAATCGGCATTGGCGAATTTTTTTGCAGAAGCCCTAAAGAAGATTGTACTTAGTTTTGCTAGTTGAACCTCAACAAATAGTGGATCCGATTGCGTGGCAGTTTTTTGATCTATTTCAGGGTATTTTTTTTCTACTTGTCGAGTTAATCTTTTTGCTTCATCTTCTGTACTAAGAGCATACATGTTTGCGATGTTGAACAAGGTTTCGGCAACAGCTTTTGTGCCAAGGGTAAATTTCCTTATGTCTAAAATAAACATATTTTTTATGTCATCAGCTTTTGATGATGGCATTTTGTTTGTTTTTCTTTCTTTCTTGTTGTTACAGGTAACATCCATTTAGCCTTTCCTCGTAGATATCGGACATAACATTAATAACATCTTCGGGCAGAAGGCTGTTCACATAAGTTTCTGTAAGAAGTCCTTGATTATTTGGCAGCCAAATATGAACTCCTTCCAGAGCATCACCTTCGATATGATCTATCCAGGGGATTGTGCCGTTTACCCAGTTTGGATTTCTGGTTGTACGGATGATTTTTTGGAGTTTTTTATTTGGATTTATTGCAATTGGGTATTTTGAGCGTTCAAACATCTCAAGATCGAATGGACTGTCGCCAAGAGCAATTGCATCCTTCCAAACAATCCCGCAATCTCTAGATAGCTCATCCATGACTTTTCCTTTGTTTAAGCCGGAATCAAGATTGCTTTTACCATCCGTGTAAATACCGCTCGATTGTGCGTACATGCACCCAATAGCAAAATCAAAACCAAAAAAAGGACAGATTGCGTTTGCAATTTCATGAGGCGTGCCCGTTATGCAGATGATTAATCTCCTCGGTTTTCGTCTACGAAGTGCTAAGATAAGAAGTTGCGTGAAGTCATTTCTTGTTTGTAGTATTTGATCCATTCCCGCGTAGATTCTTTCTTTTACATGGTCTACTTTCATGCCAATAAAAAATCCGGATTCAACTAAGCTGATTACATTTCCTTGAGAAGGGTCGGGTTCGAATCCTACAGAGAGTTTGGGTTCTCTACCACTATTTAATAATTTTTGAAATTTTAGTTTTTTTTTCGCGGGGTAGTAACCTTGTTTTTTGGATTTTATTTCAGTATCCAGTCCCATGACAAGACCTTTTAAAATGTTAGAGCCGATTACGGTTCCGTCCAAATCGAATACATCAGCTTCACTGGTTTTATGCTTCTTCATCAAGTATCTAATACTTAATGTTAACTGTCGATCCATAGCTATTTTCCTTTATTTGTCGAAGTTCTAGTAATAGTGAAATGGATAATGGCAATTACGTCAAGCTGTAAATATTTGTAGGCAACAAAAAAATCGCTTATTAGGGCGACTTTCTTTCGCATGAGGACCAATGGGGTCCCCCTTCGCCGAGGCTACGGGGGATATTCATCAAGTGATGAATAAAAGCGATTATTTCCTTGGCACTCTTATTGAGGAGCTTATATTACTTTGTTAAAAGAATCAAGCTTCCCACGCCACATAAGATATAAGTTCATCAAGTAACAAGTTCATCAAGAGTCACTTATGTAAACATGGTTACTCTTGATGAACTTTAATCTTTTATCTTGCTACTTACGTAGTCTGGGGAGATTGCGACAGAGGGTGTCGCAGGAGATCCGTTTAAGCCGCTAGTGGCGGTTCGGGATCGGGGAGGGAGTTGGTTTGGCTAACCGAGCGAAGCTCGATTACCTTGCCAACCAGGGAAAGATTAGGGCGGGACGATGACGACTCGTTTGCGATCGAGCGGAACTCGATCACCTGAGCTCGATCGTTGTCGTTGACGGGAGAATTTGAGGAAAAAAATTCGTTATTCATTTTTGTATTTCCTTTTTACTTAAAAATTATAGGGGAATTTGCGAACAAGGCTACAGGTTGGCAAAAGGAGGCGCCTGTTCCTGTAGAACTAACTTGCACGCAGTCCCCACCTAAGAAACCATCTATTTAAAAGCACGGATTAAATAAGTTTTGCGATAGTTATTTAGGTGGGGTGACGTGTTTTTAAACACGTCGAGCTAAAGTTACGGGGTGAGATCGAGTAGTTCATGTATGCGAGCTACTCGGGTGGGGAGCTTGCTAAACTCGGGGTGAATCCAGATTGTGCTTTGGCATTCGCCACCGCCCATGCCGCCACTGATCCAATTGGCGAGCGCTTCGGGATCAAAGTCTTCGTCCTCATCCTCGATTGTTGCGGTTTGCATGGCCTTTAGGCACAAGCTGGGGGAGTGAAGATACAGGTATGTTCCATCACCTTCGTTGCAATCCCAAGCGATTTTGTCCAATTCAGCCAATAACTGAATTGGATTGGCTTTGGAACCCAAGAGTTTGAGCGGAACAGTAAGGTAAATCTGTCCGCCGAAGTCACCCTCCATGATTAACCACCATGATTCGGGGTCAGAAGGTGGGTTGGAAATGTCGAAGATCTGGGTATATGAGATTTCTTCCATGTTTTTGTGCCTTTGTGAAAAGTATCTTGCTCCACCTAACCAATTGTCTGATGGTTTTTTTGTATAGACAATTGTTTGGGTGGAGGGGAGAGTGAACTCTCCATTCCTTTAAGCTGAAGCTACTTGCTCGCTCCGGGCGTAGTTGTAAGTACGCTCGAGGTTTACGAGGGTACTTAGTAATTGTTCGTGCCCTGCGGCTTGTAAGCAGTTTGCAATGTTAAATAGTTTTTTAAGTTGAATTTGTTGTTCTTGTAATTCCACAGCTACCAGCAATTCTCTGCCGGTGATATGAGCCGCGAGTTTTTTAGATTGTTCGCAGGCCATGTCGATTGTTGCTTTTTCAATTATTTCTAAAGTTTCTTGTGGTATTTCCTTTACATAATCTTTGATGATTTTTGGATCATGCGCTCCCATTTTGCCGATAGCAACCAGATTTCCGAGTGCGGTTTCTTCGGCGATGTCATCTAACGCTTCGGCGGTTATGTCGAACCAATCTGGCAGATGTTCGGGGATTTCCACCTCGGGTAATTGGATTTCCTGCAGATTGTTTTGCTCCACTCTCGCTCCTGTTGACTCACGATATTCGGCCCCGGTTGTTTGCTCCAAGATTTCTTCGGGTAAATTATCTAAAGTTGTTTTTGGTCCTTCATCCGGCAACCATTCAGGATGATTATCGATTTGTGCGGCTTTTGGCGCGAATAGTTTTTCTAACATAATTATCTTTTAATTTATAAATAACAAATAATAAATAACAAAGCGAGAGGAGGGATTTTTTTATTATTTGTAAATTGCGTTTTTAAATATTTTTTAATTTCCTTAACTCATAGCATCATCACGTTGCTATCGGTTAAGGTAGGAAGTTTCCTTCCTTAAGAAAGATGTTAAAGATTGATTCAGCGGCGACGGCCAACAGAAGTTGGAGTGAGGACCATACAGCGCGGCATTCCACGTTGAACCTTGTCCGCTTCTTTGGAGAAGCGCAGAAGGTCTTCGCGCTTAATGCCAAGGATGCTGATTGCTTCCTGCAATCGCGAATCCTCTTTTCTACCCTTACACCAAAAGTTGCTGAAAATTGCATTCGCTTCTGACCTGGTCATGATATTTGCCTCCCGTACAGCTCGCCAACTCTCCTCCTTTTGACGAACTACACGGGAGCCCCGAGTTTAACTCGGCGCGAAGTTGCATTTTAAACCAACTAATTTCTTAGTTGGTTTGTTTGCAATGCTCCTTTTTGCACCTTTGGTAAAATGGATTTTCATCCAAGTTCCGGCCTTGCGTGTTCGCTCCTCTTTGGCTCGCAAGCGAGCGCTTGAATTTGTGAGTTGCTAATTACGGGAAAGCTAGACATTACATGCGTAAAACGTCGTAACGTCTTAACGTCTTAACGTGAGCATGTTTCCTCCGGACAAGCATGCCGGGTGAGGGTGCAAGACCGTACTAAGTACTAAGTAGTACGTTGTACGAGCTACTTAGTACGATTGTTATGATGTTTGATTGTAAGGTTTGTGTATGGTTTTTTGTTTTGGTCTTTCGAAAATCGAGCTTACGCTCGACCTGCGATTCGGTAGACTCTGGTTGCCCTTTGTCTATCGAATGATTGACCCTAACACAGCCTTACGTTTTTGTCAAGCCCTCCTGGACACTTTGCGTCAAACGTCTAACGTCAAACGTCTAACGTCGGAAAAATGGCTAAAATAAGTCTATTATAGCGATATTAAAAGTGTCAGGTGGTTAACAAGGAGTAGACAAACAGAAGTCAGGAATATGACGGCTTTTATTTTTTGTCCTGCCGGTCTTGACAAAATGGCCAAAATATGGTATCTTTCTTGGTTCTCTGAAAAGTGTCGGAGAGCCTGCGCCGGGCAGAAACCTCGGCAAATCGCACGTTCCCGCAGTAACTCTTCGCTGTGGGACCAACATCAAAAGGAGAAGAGAATATGGGAAAAATCGTAAAGAAAGAAGTAAACAACGAACAAGATGAAAACGGAGAAAATTGTTTTGCTTTTTTTTGGAGTCAGACAAAAGCGATACCCAAAGATTTGAAAAAAATCGCTTACAACATCGTTCATATCAGAGACGCTGAAGAAATGTCATCGGCTTCGATGTGGCGAATGTTGGGTCTGTCACTTACTTGTTTTTTGTTGGGTTGGTTTGTCTCGATTTATATCTCGGCGGTTGGTGGTGCACTAATTTGGTTCAGTGCAGTGTCCGAGGCCGTTGCTCGGGAGCGCGTCAAGCGAGAAAGAAACGACTCAAACGACAAAAATTTCCTGCTCAATTGCGATGGCCATGAGGCCAATGGCGATTCGAGCGACAACGACGGCGACCACCACAAGTGCAACTGCGGTCCCGAATGCGAGAACCGCAAGAACGGCACCTGTTGCCGCCGACCTCGCCGAGAGCAAATCGAGCTCGAGATCAACGCCGAAACCGGCAAGTTGGTCTGCAAGCCCGAGAAATCTGCTTTTGGCGCAAGCCTTCTCGTGCTTCTGAAGCGCGAATCTCGTGACATCGGCAACCAGATCGTGTGCACGGCAAACACAGTCGTCGACAATCTCGCTCAAGCGATGTTCGGCGGCATGAACCAAAGCCAAAACACCTTCGTGTTCGCAACCGCGAGGCAAGAAGGTGGCGGCATCTACGGATGCGACGGTGGCGGAATCTACGGATAAAAAACTCTCCATGTAGGAGAGCTCAAGCTCGGAAGACACAACCTGTTGTTTTCCGGGCTATTTTTTTTCGTTATCCCAAGCCAGTTTGAACAAACTACGTACTGCATCGGCGATATCTTTGCTATCTATTAAAACTGAAATTCCATTACCTCGAAAAGTCATTAAAGCAACTTTATCATTATAAACAGTTATATCAGCATTAACATCGATATCTTTTCTTGTTAGGACTTTTCTTTTTGTAAATTTTCTAACATTCTCATCAGGGTTGCTAGATTTTGATAAAAGATTTGTAGTGGCACGAGATTTATCTAGATAATCTTTTATAGGTTTTAGGTCGTTGTCTGTGAGAAAATTTGCGATTGCATCTTCATTTGTGAATTCATCTATATGGTGAGGTTTTGAATTTACTAACTCTTGAAGTAGGCTTACTAATCCTTCTTTCCCTTCAAACATTTTTACCACGGGTTTATCTCCATTTTGAATTAGTGCTAAATCTTTGGAAATATCTCTAATCTCTCTAACAGTCGCTTCCATTTTTTTAAGTTTAGCCTCTGCGAAGGATCTTAATCTTTCGGGGGACTCGGCGGCGAAAAGGGTTTTTTTGCCTTTTTCGACCGAGCTCATTAAGCCCAACTCGATTAATGATTCGATGGCTGTGTAGATGGCTTGGCGGGAGAGGCCGATTTTTTTATTGAGGTCTAAAACCGAACTGGGGCCGAGCTCGAGAGCGGCTATGTAAGTTTTGACTTCGCTTTCCAGAAGTCCTAAGGATTTTAAAATGGGGATGATGTTTCGCATACGAACCTATTATAACGTCGTAACGTCATAACGTCTATAACGTCATAACGTTAAATTACCACAAATAAACAAAACCCCCTCCTGAAATTAATTCAGGATGACGATATGACTAGTAAAATCGTGATATTGAACTTGTTTCAGTAAAGGGGGATATCGAGCTCAGCTCGATTGGGGGATTATCGAGCGTACTCAGTAATCCTCGTCTCTCTGATTAATGTGACTTTGACTTCGCCGGGGTATTTGAGTTCGGATTCTATCTTTTTGGCGATTTCGCGTGCTAGGTTAGTGGCGTTGAAATCGTCGATGGACATTGGGTTTACGAAAACGCGAACCTCACGGCCGGCTTGGATGGCGTAGACTTTGTCTATTCCGTCGAAGCCTTTGACTACGTTTTCCAGTTCTTCCAAGCGCTTAACGTATTGCTCTAAAGAATCTTTACGAGCACCGGGGCGAGCTCCGCTGATTGCATCCGCGGCTTTGACAATGACGGCTTCTAAGGTTTTAGGTTTATCTTCATGATGGCCAATGGATTGGTACCAGATTTCTTCGGGGAAACCGAATTTCTTTAGGATTTGTACGCCCAGTTCGGGGTGGCCTCCTTGCAAATCGTGGTCTACGGCTTTGCCGATATCGTGGAATAGGCCGCCTTTTTTACAAACTGCAACATCGGCGCCGAGTTCTTCGCCCAAAGCAGTGGCAATAAGGGACACCTCGATTGAGTGTTGGAGAATGTTTTGGCCATAGGAAGTGCGGTATTTTAGGCGGCCTAGGATTTGGATAAGTTTAGGATCGATACCGGCCATGGAAATGCCGAGTTCGAATAAGGCATCTTCACCGGCTTTTTTAATATCAAGTTGAAGTTCTTTCTTGGCTTCGTCTACAGCTTCTTCGATGCGACCCGGGTGGATGCGGCCATCGGCGATAAGCTTTGTAAGAGATCGGCTGGCGACTTGGCGGCGAATGGGGGAGAAGCCGGAGATTGTGATCATGTTTGGTGTATCATCGATGATGAGTTCACAACCGGTTAGTTGTTCGATGGCTTTAATGTTTCTGCCTTCACGGCCAATAACACGGCCCTTCATTTCATCGTTCGGCAATTCAACATTTGTGGTTGTTGTTTCCGTAACGTGGGATGCGGCGATACGCTGAATGGTTACGCCGATAATGTTGCGTGCTTTGCGTTCGATTTCGTCTGTTTCCAGTTGCTCCAGCTTGCGGATTCGGTTCATGAGCGTGTCTTGGTGTTGTTCTTCGACAAGCGAGAGCATGCGCTCTACAGCTTGCTCTTGGGTTAGTCCCGCGACTTCCTCGAGTTTTTTGCTTTCCTCGAGTTTCATAGCTTCGACTTCGGCTGATTGTTTTTCGATATCGGCCGTTTTATCGTCTAAAGTTTTTTTAAGATCATCGATTTCGAGCATCTTTTTGGAAAAAGAGTTTTCGCGTTCGTTTAACTCTTTTTGTTGATGCTTTAATTCTTCCAAGGCTTTCTTTTCTTCTTGACGCGCATCCTCCAGAATTTTGATGGCTTTATCTTTAGCGCGAACCATGACGTCGGCTTCTTTGGCTTCGGCGTCTCTAATAATTTTTTCTGCTTTTGCGTTAGCCTCCTCTAGAGAGAGTTTGGCTGATTTGGCTTTTTGGCTGTAGTAGATGGCTGCACCGCCGCCACCAGCCGCAAGGCCTAATACCAATGCGATAAATTCGTACATAATTTATACGCTCGGCTTGCTTATTCGTATTGTTCAAAACCCCGCTATAATATAATCGCTTATAACGTTAGAACGTTTGTAACGAGTTTGGTAGCTATATGGTATCCTCGTTAACTCGTTAAAAACGTTATGAACGTGTAAACGTAATCCGGAAAATTGGTATCATTTGCTTGAGAGTTTGGAGCGGGAAATTCAGAGTAAGTTCTTGAAGAGATTGACATCACGAAAAGTTGCATCCGAGTCGGTTAATAACATTAATTTCTGCGTATATAATGTAGCAGGGATTTGGGTGGCTGGCAAGGTTACTGTCTGAGCCTTGATTATGCTTGATTTTCGCTTAAATTACTCCGATAACTATACAATGAATAATGCATTATGCATGATGGATAATATCCGAAAACAAAAAACCTCCGTGTAGAGGAGGGTTGAGCTCTAGCCAAAGATGGTTTCGAGTAGGGCGGCAAAAAGGTAGAAGATAAGAGCGCAAATAGCTCCAATGGGTATTATGATGATGCCAAAAACCCAGCCACTGATCGATGGTTCCAAAAAATACAGAACGGATATTAATCCTACAGCCATACCGACTTGAGAAGCAAAGTATTTAAACTTGTCCCAACCATCCATGGCACCGATAAGCTCCATTGTTTCTTTTTGTTGTTTGAGGTGCTCGAGTGTGTGAGGTGCGTACATGATTGTGATCTCCTTGAAGGTTCTATGTTAAATAATGCTTTGATTTGAATTAAGAGTCAAGTAATAAAAAACTTCGTTTAAGAAGTGTGGTTCGATACTAAAAATGTTCTTTACAAAGATTGTTTTTTTGAAGATTTGAAAATTTATTTTTTTTACTAAATTTCGTTTAATTGTTTCGCATCTTCGAGCTTGTATTCCCCGATACGGGTACGTCGTAACTCTGTAAGGTAGGCTCCGCAACCTAGTACTTCGCCGATGTCATTGGCGAGAGAGCGGATGTAGGTGCCCGAGGAGCAGGTGACGCGGAATTTTAAAATGGGATAGTTGTAATCGGCAACTTCCAGTTCTGTGATATCTACTTTTTTGGTAGGGCGGAGGTGTTCAACGTCTTCTCCGGCACGCGCGAGCTCGTAGAGTTTTTTGCCTTTTACTTTTTTAGCGGAATACGCCGGAGCTTTTTGCTCGATGGATCCGCGGAAATTTTCCATAGCTTTATCGATTTCCTCCTGACGCGGGATCCCTCCTTTCGCGAAAGGAGGGAGGACGTGGGACGTGGGACGAGCGACGATCTCCCCCGTTAGATCGTAAGTATCTGAAGTTGCGCCCAAGGTTGCTGTGGCTTCATAGGTTTTATCGAGACCGACTATGTTTGTGAGTTTTTTAGTTGCACGGCCAACTCCAACTATGAGTAAGCCGGTCGCGAAGGGATCCAAAGTACCACCGTGGCCAACTCGGCGGGTGTTGAATTTTTTGCGTATTACGTTAACCACATCGTGCGAGGTGAAATCTACGGGTTTATCGATGAGTAACAATAGGCCTTCTTCGGGGATCATTGACTTATCGTACAATGACTAATCGCAAATAACAAATAGCAAGAGAAGCTAAAGTAACTCTTGCTATTTGCGATTTGATATTTAATAAGGGTTGACTATTTTGTAGTTTTGTGACTAAATGCGGGTAGATCTTTTAAGTTATAGAGAGGGAAAAGAGATGGAAATCAGTTATCCGGCTCTCGAGGGTATTAACAGCCCAAAACAATATGCGGGTCCCATTGTGTTGTTATCTTTTCTGGATGTTTATTTTAAGGGTGGGTTTCCAAAGTATTCTTGCGGTCACAAGGCGGCACGAGCTTTTGTGTTTAGGGCTCCCAAGGTGTTGTATGGAGCACTAAAGAAAAGAGAGTTATTAGCTTCGCTTATGACCTACGAAGATGTTGTGTTGTTTGATCCCGAGGGATCGAAGGGCAGGATTTTGGGCCATAGAGAGATTGCTCTTTGTCCGCAATGTTTTTTTGAGAAGCTGCTTCATGAGTTAGATCCAACTTGCCCTTACTGTAAAAGAAGGATTGGGCATGGTCAAAATGTTTGGTTGGTTCGTTATGGTGAGTTGAATCTCGAGCAGAGGCGATTTATCAAAGTCTTGAAAGCGAAACATGAAGGTTATTCATGGGCAGTGTGCTGTTGCTCGAGTGCTGATCCGCGAGAGGTTATGCAATCGAGATTCGTGTGGAATGGTAAATCTCGAACCCTCATAAAGCCTTAGGCTTTGCACAAAATCAACAAAAGCCTGTTTTTATGGCTCTAACCACCTGAAAGGGTGGTATTTTTCTTGACTTTTTAGCCAAAATTTACTAAGCTCAGGTGTATGAATGTAAGTGATTTAGCGCGTAGACTTAAGGTTACGCCACAAGAATTGTTAGAAAAGCTGCCTAAGCTTGGTTTTGATATTGGCCAAAGAGCTGTAAAACTCGACAATCGTACTGCTGAGCAAATTTTTAAGAAGTGGACGATGGAGCAGAGACGCCAGAGATTGCGCGGACAGCTTTTAGAGCTTTCAACCGAATCCGGAGCTGAGGTAGGGGATGCCGGTGAAAAGAAAAAAATTACTTTACCATCCGTTATTATAGTTAGAGAATTGGCAGGGAGGTTGAATTTGCCGGTTACTCGCGTTATCCAAGAATTGATGAAAGCCGGTATTTTGGCATCACAGAATGAAAGGTTGGATTTTGAGACAGCCGCAATAATTGCCGATGAGTTGGGTTTTGAGGCAACTCAAGAAGATGCGGATGCCAAGCAGGTTAAAACAGAGGAAGCTGCGCAAAATAAATTACAAAGAACAATAGAGGGTGATACTGATGAGAACATGGCATCCAGGCCGCCGGTTGTGGTTGTAATGGGGCATGTTGACCATGGTAAAACCAAAACTTTAGACGCTATCAGAAGGACACATGTTATGGATGCCGAGGCTGGCGGGATCACTCAACATATTGGAGCTTATCAAGCGACGCGTAAGAATCGTTTGATTACTTTTATTGATACTCCGGGGCACGAAGCTTTTACGGTAATGCGTTCGCGTGGAGCCAAGGTTGCCGATATTGCTGTACTTGTTGTTGCTGCCGATGATGGGGTTCAGCCGCAAACAAGAGAAGTTATAGATATTATAAAAGCCGCAAAGATTCCTTTTGTGGTGGCGCTTAATAAGATTGATAAACCGGAAGCCGATATAGATCGCGTGCTGGCGGAACTCGCAGAAGTCGGGGTTACAACCGAAGCTTGGGGCGGTGATGTGCCAATGGTAAAAATATCAGCCAAAGAGGGAATCGGCATTGATGATTTGTTGGAAGTTATTTTACTTATTTCGGATATGAACGCAGAGCAGCTCATGTCCAATCCTGCAAGATTAGCCAGCGGAACAATTATTGAAGCGCACGTTGATAAAGGCGAAGGCCCGGTTGCAACCGCGCTTGTGCAAATTGGTACTTTAAAACGTAATGATTACTTGGGAGTAAATGGAAATCTTATGGGCAGGGTTCGTGCAATGCGTGATTATAAAGGTGATACGGTAGATGAGGCACCACCGGGAACACCTGTTAAAGTTTTGGGTTTTAAAACAGCGCCATCGGTTGGAGATATATTTGAAGTGCCGGATGACTGGAAGCACTTGGAAAAACGTAAAGCCAAATCCGGGAATTTGGCCACCAACCAGTTTACGGCAGTTAAGAGTATTAAAGAGGAAGATAAAAATAAACAAGGCCACGCAACATTAAATGTTATTTTGAAAGCGGATGTTTTAGGATCGCTCGAGGCTATCTTGGGAATGTTGGAAAAAATACAACATGACCATGTAAGCGTGGAGGTTATCAAAAAAGGTTTGGGCAATGTAACGGAAAATGATATTGAAGCGGCTACATCTTCGGAGAATTCCGTTATATATGGATTCAATACCGTTGCCACCACTCAAGCATCCGTAATGGCTCGTGATCAGGGCGTGCAATTGGTTACATATAAAATTATTTATGAACTTATTGATGATGTTATAGCGAGGTTAAACGCTTTGTTGCCCGATGAGGTTGTGCGAACGGAATTAGGCAAAGGAGAAGTTGTTGCTATTTTTAGAACCGAGAAAGACAGAATGGTTGTTGGTTGTAAAATTAAAACAGGTGAAGCAAAATCCGGTGCTAAAATGATAGTTTGGCGCAAGGAGGGTGAGGAAGAACAACCTGTTGGGCAAGGGGATGTCGAGTCGTTGCAAGTTGGCAAGGAAAAAGTTAAAGAAGTTTCTTCCGGTCAAGAATGCGGGGTCTCTTACCACGGCAAAGAAAAATTGGAAGTTGGCGATCGTTTGGATTTTTATACGGAAGAATCGAAAACACAGAAAGTGGAGATGCCGAGGTAGATTAGTTGAAAGTTTATAAAGTTCGTAAAGTTCGTAAAGTTCGTAAAGTTTATAAAGTTGAAACAATATTGAGCTTAGCTCGAATCATCAAGGGTTGATTAAGATTATTCTTGATGAACTTGTTACTTTAATCTTGTTACTTAGTAGTGTTAATAAGTTGTTGTTAAGTGGGTTGCTAAAAAAACCACGAGTGATTATCCTAGAGGTCATAAGTTTTAAAGTTTTTAAGTAGGTATTTTGTATATGGTATATTGTATTTGGCAGAGTTATTTGCTAAGTACTAAATACTAGATACCAGATACTTTAAAAAATATGAGTTTTGTTTTTACTGATGACAATTTTGAAGAAGAGGCAATCAAGGCCGGCAGCCTCGTACTTGTTGATTTTTGGGCGCCTTGGTGCGGTCCGTGCCAAATGATGGCTCCTATAGTTGATGAGTTGGCCACCGAGCTTGAAGGTAAGATCAAGGTTGGCAAGTTAAATGTTGATGAGAATCAGGCAACGGCAGGTAAGTACGGGATTATGTCTATCCCTACAATGCTTTTGTTTAAAGATGGTGCTGTTGCCGAGCAAATCGTTGGCGGTATGCCAAAGGATGCTCTTATGTCGAAGCTTGAGAAATTCCTCTAAAAATCAGCAGATAGCTGATAGCAGATAGCTAACAGCTAAGGGAAAGAGCGTAAATGCTCTTTTTTTGTTGTGAGTATTGACAAAAAGTGGGTTTTTCACTATTATATGCCCATCATCGATTGAGGTACGAGTACCTCATCATTTGCTCGTAATTTGATTGTTGTGCCTGGTAACACAATCTTCAAATAACAAAGTACAAATAATAAATAAAAAAGCGATAGGATCTTTATTATTTATTATTTATTATTTATTAATTAAAGCGTAGCGATAGTATGTTACACATTAGATTAACTCGTATTGGCAAGAAGAAACAGCCGGAGTATCGCCTTATTGTTTGCGAAAAAGCTCGTGACCCTTGGGGTAAAGCTTTGGAAATACTTGGCCATTACAACCCGCGAACAAACCCGGTTACAGTAACTTTAAAATCAGATCGTATTACACATTGGATTTCTAATGGGGCACAATGCTCGGATACGGTATGGAATTTGCTTGTAGACCAGGGTGTTGTAAAGGGTGAGAAACGTAAATCAATTAAACTTTCCAAGAAACGTCATGAAGCAATTGCTAAAAAGCAAAAAGCATCAGACAAAGCCAAGGAAGAGGCTAAAGAAGCTGCAAAGGTAGAGACTGTACCAGCTCCTAAGGAAGAAACACCTGCAGAAACTCCGGTTCCGGAAGATGCAAAGTCCGAGGAGAAGCCGGTGGAAGAGGCATCTGCAGAAGAGCCAAAAGCTGAGTAAAATATTAAAAAAGAGCGCAAGCTCTTTTTTGCTTTGTTAAGCCTTTTGTTGACATTTCGTGCTTTTTGTGCTATTCTAAGTACATGTTTTAAGTGAAGGTGCCGCTTAAAACCGGAAAATTACAATTAACATAACTTGCCTGCACTATAAATTTGTGACATGTAACATGTAACAAATAAAGAAGGTAAGTTCAAAATAATAGTCCGTAATGCGTATGTCGTTATTTGTATTAATATGAATACGGTACACGGTGCGGACATATCGCCGATATGGCAGAAGAGTTTAAGGACCAGCAGTTTATTGAATTCTTGGTGAAATCCATTGTGAATCACCCGGATGATGTTCGTACAGAACGAACAGTTGACGAGCGCGGTGTGCTCATTACCCTTTACATCAATCAAGATGATATGGGTTATGTAATTGGCCGCCAAGGTCAAACAGCCCGCGCACTCCGCATCCTTCTAAAGACGGTCGGAGCAAAGGAAAATGCACGTGTTAACCTCAAGATTTTTGAACCGGAAGGTGCACGTCAGGCTCATCAGGATAACAAAGCAACAGCACCGGCTCAAGCAGCCAGTGAAGATGCTTCACCGATGGATCAGGATCTTGCAGATCTCGGAATCTAACAATACATGTAACATGCAACTTGTAACATATAACATGGAACAAGGTGCGTGAAAAAGTGAAAAAGACGCTAAGGCGTCTTTTTTCTTTGCGATAACAATTGATCTCACCTAGACGTTGTACGATGTACGATGTACGATGTACGAAATGATATCATGAAAAAGAATACTAAGTTGCAAGTTGATGTTTTGACCATATTCCCCGAGATGATTGATGGGTATGCGTCACAGTCGATTTTAGGTCGTGCTCAAAAAGCCGGATTTCTTAAAGTTGAAGCACACGATATAAGGAAGTATACAACAGATAAACATAATAGAGTTGATGATAAACCATTTGGCGGTGGACCGGGTATGATATTGCAGGTTGAGCCGATTTATAGTGCTATGAAGGCTTTGAAATTGGTGAGTGGTAAGTGGTCAGTGAACAGTGGCAAGAGGTTGATTGGATCAGAGTCGGTCATGGTAAAATCAAAAGCAAAGTTAAAGACGAGAGTAATATTGACCAGTGCCAAGGGTAAGCTTTTTACTCAGAAAGATGCGCAGAGATTATCTAAATACGATCGTCTTGTTTTTGTGTGCGGAAGATATGAAGGGGTGGATGAGAGGGTTGCAAAGCATTTAGTGCACGAAGAACTTTCCATTGGTCCTTATGTTTTGACGGGTGGAGAATTGGCGTCATTGGTTATGTTGGATGCGGTTGCGCGGTTGAGACCCGGAGTTTTGGGTCAGGAAGCATCATTGGATGAGGAATCTTGGAGTAATGGTGAAAATCGAGAATATCCGCAATACAGCAGACCCGAAGATTTTATGGGTTTAAAAGTACCGCCGGTTTTGCTTTCGGGAGATCATAAAAAAATCGCCGAATGGCGAGCTGGGAATTCTAATTAACAAATAATAAATAATAAATTATAAATAATAAAGTTGGATCGTTAAGAAGCTCGGCTTTTTCTTTTGGTTGTTTTTCTTTTTGCGGGTTTTTTATCTTTGGAAAAGGAAAAGATGATGCTGAGTATTGTTGCCAGAAGGCCTAAACTTGTCATGGTGTAAAGCAAGGTTTCGTAGCCGTAATTGTAAGAGATGAAACCACCGAGTGCGGCTGCGATTGCCAAGCAGAAGGTTAAAATAAAACCATGAATGTGCAAAAGTGTTTCGTGGAAGAACTCTTCGATTGTTTGGTGAGTAAGGTGCATCCAAGAGGTTTTCATGAAAGCGAAACCCAAGCCAAGAAGAATTTGTGCCAAGAAGATATGGCCAATGTTTGTTGCGTAAAGATATGCTATGGGCGTTGCAGTAATTAACAGTGAACCAAAAAATAAACCGCTTTTGATTCTTGATATATAATCGCCGTGAGTTAAGAAAAGGCCAAAGACCCAGCCAAAGAAGGCTTTGGCGGTCAGAAAGATAGAATAGGAGAGCGCGATTGTTAAAAGCGTGGCACCGGAGATGCGATCGATTAAGAAGATGGGGAGTATGGGGAGGATTAATCCAAAGGCACCGGCTAAGATGATATCGGTTGCTGCCAATAATTTTGCTTGGTTGGTTACCATAGTTTTTGTTTATGGGTACGCATCCCAATGCGGCTGTAAATAAAAATCATTATAAGAGCGGCACAAAAAAGTGTAGCTCCAACGTAAAGTAAAAGTGTGGGAATGCCTTGTTTTTCTGCTATAAAGCCTCCGATCGCCGCTAACCCCGCTGCCACTAAAGTACCTGTTGCGTAATATGGCTCGTTATATTTACCCGAGGGTATAGTATTTGTTTGGCTAACCAAGCGCGACCAAGCGGGTTCGGAAAAAGCCACACCAATGCCGTAGATCATTTGGATAACAAAAATATCTAACATGTCGCGGGAGAGAAGGTAGAGAAATGGTGAGAGTACGATAAAGACACTGCCAAACCATAAAAGGTATTGGGTGCGGAAACCTTTGGTATCCGATTGAGATGAGAGTTGTGTGAACGGGCGTAGTATCGCCAGTGTCATGAGGAAGATAGCTTCTGCGATTCCGACGGTGAGTAGGCTGGCGTTTGGAATTCGTTCAATTAAAAATAAAGCAAAAATTGGCGTAAGCAAGCCAAACGCAATAAGGTAGAACATATCTCCTTGGATTATCGTCCGTATCCAGCGATTCATGAAACTATTATAACATATCCTCGTCGCTCGTCCTACGTCCCAGTCGTCCTACGTTGAGCCGCTTGCGTTTTTTGGAAATACTTAGTAACGTCTAAATATAATTAATATCGCGAAGCGATTCCATAATTGATGCTTGGAATTTGGTGATTGGAAATTTGTTGAGCGATAGCGAAAAATGTTATGGACTACGATAAGCAATACTCTACATCTTTAGATAAACCGGATGTGGTTGATAAAGGTGAGAAGAAGGGGATGAGGTGGTTTGGGATCACACTTGCTGTGATTGGGTTTTTGTTTCTTTTTGAGAGATTCGTACCGGTTTATCGATTACTATCTCTTTGGCCATTTTTTTTAATTCTGATTGGAGGATATTTTATTTGGAAATCAAACAAAAGGAACTAGGAATATCGAACTTGAAATTAATGTCATTTTGAAACGATGTTTCTACCAATGGAGTTGATAGCTCAAGATTTGGGCTATTTTTTGATTGTATTTAACTGATAAAACAGTGTTTTTGATAATAATTTAAGACAGAATTTTTGCCTAAAATAGGCAAAAAGCTAAGAAAACGTCCTATTACCCTTGACAAAATGGCTTATTTATGATATATTTATTTGTCAGGCTGAAAATGCCCAAGTCGTGCCTGATAGAAATTAACCTTAAAATTTAGCTTTAAATCTCGTAGGAGAGCGAGGTTTATCGAAGCTGAAAGTTCCTAAAGTTCATCAAGTTTATAAAGTTTGATGGCAGGGATTTTTAGTAAATAATTCGCTCTCCAAAAAGGCGGATTTTTTTGTAAGCTTGAATTCACTCATAATCAATTATTAATTGTTAATTGATAGTAGGTGAAGTCATGCGTACAAGCGGTGAGCGGGAGCATCTTAATGGTTTGTATATCATGTAGCTATTTTGACAATTTAACGATCAAAACTATTTACGATAAAGGATAAAAGATAAAGGATAAATGATTAAGGATGAAGGATGAAAAGAGGGAGGTAGATGAGTTTGATCGAGATCTTTGCTCGGCAAGGATCTTTTTATATTTAGCAGATACCGCCAAAGGCGGTCGAGAGCTGATAGCAAATAGCTGTTAGCTTTAAGACTATGTCTATTAATTTAACCAATCCAACATTTGGATTTGTTCCGATGTTGTTGCATGTTCCGCTTAAAAAGTTAGAAAAGCTTGCAGTGCAAGCGCCGAACTTTTTATTCGCATAAGGTGGAAAACCTCTCACGCAAGTGGGAGGCTCGAATGAACTTCCAAGAATCATCTTGGAGGTTTTGAGAGCCAACAATCGGGCGAGATGCCCGGAAGGAGATACGAATGTTCAGTTTTTCGATCGCTACTACGCCCGCCCTCTTCACCAAGTTCTTCGCCGCCGTTGACCGTGAGGCAACTCTTGCTGCTATCCCTTCGGATACGCGCAGAGTGCTCTTCGTGGACACGCCCTCGACACCGGAGTTGGCCGAGACGGTCAAGGCTCTGGTGGAGTTGGGCGTGGAAGTTCACGTTCGCGACCACCACCGCGGTGAGGGACGCAATCCCGAAGCTGCTGAGGCCGTGGAAGCGGTGCTGGGCGGAAACGCTCGCATTGTCGACCGCAAGACCTCGCCCGGGTGTGCCGTGCTCGTCGAGCTCGGCGAGTTCACCGGAGAAGGGACGGTCATTGTGGCCGACCCGGACTTGGACGGACTCACGGCGTCCATGAAGGCTGCTGGGGTGTCGTACGAGGGTCTCGAGCAGGATGCCGAGATTTTCGACGTTCGTCCCAAGCAGTCCGCTGAGACGCTCACCCCGCTCGGGTGGACGGTAGTGAGAGCGCTTTCGACGCTCCCGTCATTCAACCCCCAGCGTCCCGAGATCGCTGAGAACGCCAAGGCGGAGCTGTTTCAGAGCTTCGTCAAGGCCGCCTCCGGCGATGCCGAGGCACGGGCCGGGCTCGAGGCAAAGGTCGCCGCCTACGAGGCTGGCGTGGCCGAAGCCAAGAGGCTCGCCGAGGGGATCACCTCCCCCTGCGCGCAGGTTTCCTTCGTGGACACCTGCGGTGCTCCGAGGCACGACTTGAACACCCTCACCCAAGCCATGGAGGCGACTGGGTGCAAGGTGACAGTCGTGCGGAAGGACGCCGGACCCATCGCGGCCGCGCACAGGGTGCAGTACAGCCTAGCTGTCGTCCGGAAGCACCAGGAGGAGATCGATCTCCGCAACCTGGTGCCCGAGGGCAGTGAGTCCTCGCCGAAGGCGGGGATCATCTCCAACACATCGTTTCTCCTGCATTGCAGCGAGAAGGTGTGGGAAGAGGTGATCCTTCCTGCTCTTCGGGTGCGGTTCGGTTGATCCCACCCCTCGCCCCTCCCTTACCGAAGGGAAGGGAACTCGAAAGGGTAAGCACACCCTGAAAATCTAACTTAGGAATCGCAGTGCTTTGCGATTCCTTTCTGAATCAAGTTCCTGATAAGTCGGGGATTTGAAAACAGAAAGAGGAAAAAAATGGAAAACACAAACAAAAGGAATCTTATGGTCAGCAGCGACAACGGCGTCATCTACGGAGGGAAAGTTTTTACCCCGGAAGGTGTTGTTGCTGAGGTGAAACTCGTCGACCAGGAGATCGATGAAACGATCCCTGAAAATAAAAGGGATTTCTGCCCCCATTGTGGATGTTTTAATGGGGAAAATAAAGGTACTGGCCGATGGGATGATATCGGCTCGTATCGTTTCTCAGACGGCTCGTGCTGCAATTGTGGTGCGCAGCCGGGGGACTGATTTGTTAAAAAATTAGTTCCTAAAATTTAACTTGGGAATTGCAGTGCTTTGCAATTCCCTACTTATCCGAAATGCTAAATTCATTTGGCGTTTCAGACAAGTCAGAACGCGATGATTTCAACTCCCCGGTCGCAGCAAATCATTCTCTGTAAGACGACCAAAAAAGGGAGATACTATGGAAATCGTTAAAGAGTTCTGGACTTGTGGTGCTGAGTCTTTTGATATTCGTTGCCATAGTTTGGAGGAGGATGGATATCGAGGGGCCGAGTTTGCCATTTCTAGTGGGCAACTGCGTGTCTTTTTTGGAGATACGGGGTTGGCCAAGGGTTGGGCGATTGTGCGCCAAGGCAAGGAGATTCTCTTTGTCGAGGCGAGCAGTTCGCTTGATTTGGGAAATGGTGTGGAGGCCGAGGTACGGTTTTCACCGCTTACGGAAGCGCTTCTATATAATCGGATGGCGAAAGTCATGCGGTTTGCGAAGTGGAATCCGGAATCGGTGGAGGCAGAAGAGCTGGAGCGTTTACGTGACGCATTAGGCTTGTGCCGAGGCATTAGCGGTTAGGATCGGCCGGAACGATCCATTGTACCTTTTTAGAAAGGAGGTCTTGAGGAGTTACATGTGTAGCTCCTCTTCTGAATTTACTGCAACATTCCCTCTGATTAAATGTTTTACATTTAATCTGTCTCCCTTTCATAAAGGGAGTTGTTAATGGGGATGGTGAGGTGGATTTAGAAAAACAAAAAATTAGGAGGATTAAAAACAAAAAAAGATTTTTTTCGAACAAACGGGTACCCTCGTGTGGAAACACGTATAACCCCTCTGCTTGTGATGTTGGGTGTAAAAGCCTAAGCACACAGGAAGTCAGCGTAAGCTGGCCGGAGCAGGGTGGGGTACCTGCTTCGGGAGAAAATTTTGAAAAAGTTTAAGCGAGTAGTTGTTATTGCTCCTACGCGGAGCACTTGCGTCAATATCTCTGTCGTTCTTTCGAACGACGAGATCCCTCCGACTTTGCTTTTGCAGGAGAAGGGGGAGGAGTTGGCGGACGCCGTGATTCACCTGGAAGATGGTGGGTTCGGAGTTGTTGCGGGGACCGGCACGGGTAAGACCGTGGCTATCCGCGACATCTGCGCCGCGGTTCTCGAAAACGAAAAGCAAGTCGATGTTGTGACTCGTGAGCATGAAGCCACAGATTACACGTGGACATGCAATGTTCTCGTCGTCACGCCCGGCGTGGCTGTGAACTGGCTAAAAAGCCGTAAGATCACGGCTGACGACCTCATCGTCATCGATGAGATTCACCAGACGAGTGAACATCTCGAGCTTGCGATGGCGCTGGCCAAGCGAGTGGGATGTACATTCATCTGGATGAGTGCAACGATCGACCCCGCGAAATACGAGGTTTACCTCGGTGCGCGGACGGTCATTCGTTGTGAGGTGATGGATTCGACACGGCGGGCGAATGTCAGCGTGGAAAAACCCGCTGAATGGCGCGCGCCTTTGGTTCCGGACCGTTTGCTCATGGGAATGAAAGACAAGATTATCCGTGAAAAACGCGGAGTTGCTTGTTTTGTGCCCACGCGAGCCATGGCCGAGCAGATGGCCGAGCTCTTCGCCCGCGAGGACGGGATTCATTCGGAGTTTTATCACGGCGGGGAAACTGCCGAGAAGCTCCGTCCCTATCTCTTGGGTGAAATTGAGAAGCCGTTCATCGTGTTCATGACGATTGCCGGAGCCAGTTCGTTGAACATTACTGGGCTGGATACGGTCGTCATCGTGGATGAATGGTACACAGAGGTATTGAAGTCGGGTGGCGTGAAGTCGCTCGAGAAGTTGCCTCTGGGGCCGAATGAGTTGCTTCAGATGGGCGGGCGCGTACATGGTCGGGCCGAGAATGGCGAGATTTACATCCTCAGTAAGAGAGATGTGGACTTTCACTCTTTGAAGCCCGAGGCGCCTCAGTTCAAGTTAGGTGGAGACTTGGAGCGTGTAGCACTAACGTGCGCAAAGCTCAGGGTTGATGCAAGAGAACTTGATCTCATTGGCTATATCGACTTGCCCGCTTACGCGCGAATTGTCGATAGATTCCGAGACCGAGGGCTCATCAAGCAAAACGGCGACCTGAAGCTTACCGATTACGGTGCCAAGGTCGAGCGTTTGCCGGTGGAGCCGCATTGGGGCGAGATGTTGGTGCGTGTGGAAGAACGTGCCGACATTGAGCTCATGGATGTGATGATTGCCATCTCCTCCGTTGGTTCTCTTTATTCCCTGACTCGTAATGAGTTTTGGGTTAGAGAGGGTTTGGTGGTTGAAGGGAGTGATCATCTAACATCGTACAACATCGTAGCCACAGCTCTGCGTGAGTTTGGCTACATCAAGTACAATGGCGAGCTGGGGCCAGAGTACAAGCTCCGTGGCGATTGGTTCAAGAAGCGCCATGGAGACGAAGAACTTGGAGAGTTTCGCTCTTGGTGCGAGCAGAGGATGCTTAACCCCAAAGCCATCAAGGAAGCGCTCCTCGCAATGAAGAGTGTGTACAAGCTGATGGGGCACAAGCTCTTGGAGCCTACGGAATTTCCGTTGGTTTCTGCGGGTAGTGACTTGCATCAGCGTTTTCTGGAGCTCTTGGCGAATACCCAGTCTCTGGAATTCTCCAACAGGAGCCAGAACTCCGGATACTCGCAAGAGATTTGGTCGGCCAAAACGTCTGTTGCCCATGGCATCAGAAAGCTTGGCACCGTCCGATTCTGGAAAGATACTAAGGGCTGGATCAGGGCTACCATGGAGGGAACGGTCGTTCCTGAAGAGTTGGTCCAAAAGTATTCAAAAAAACAAGTTACTTCGGTTAGCATCTATGATGGCGAGAGCTATCGGGTGGTGTGCCAAGGAACTTTCGCAGGCGAGCAGTTGGAGGGTTGGGAAGAGATCAGTAAGCCGGATGAAGTTCCGGCCGAGTATCAACCCCAGCTCCCCTATATGTTTGCCGAGTGGGTGGTGAGGCAAATGTGCTAATCCCCCAAATCACACTTTGTGTGATTGTCCCCCTTTGACGAGGGGGCGTCGCTAAATCAGTTCTTTTACAAAGGAGGTTTTTGGGGAGTGTTACTTAGCACTTCCCACTTTGAATGACTTTTTAACGTCTAACGTCGAACGTCAAACGTCGAACGTGGAAGTTGAAAGGTTTGAGAAGATAACAACATAGGGATGATGCATGTGATTATCAATTCCGTATAAACCGGCACGGACAACCACCCCACTTCGTCATTCGACTACGAGGGGCACAGCAAGGGTTATCCCTACTAAAAATCAAAAATAAACAAAACGAGTTTTACTCGGAGGAGGATTTGAAATGGAAAATTTGGAAGCTTTGAAGAGCGTGCTCGAGGCGAACCGACAAGTTTTGCAGAGAGCTCGCGAGCTCAATATGCGGGCAGGGGTGGAAATTTTTCCGATCCTTACCGCTACTGACTTGATGCCTCTCGTGAAGGAGTGCTTGGCCGGCGCCAGATGTGCCGGCGAGGTGCAAAATGTGGAGTGCTTGCGGCTTCCGCCTCTGGATGAGGCGCAGGAAGCCGAGGTGCTTGCTACAGCGCCCGACACACTCATGGTTCTTGTCAGAGAGCGAAGTGTGTTCTATCAAAAGGGCGCCCATCCGCAGGTTGAGATCCCGCAGGAGGAGGTGGAAACATACTCTTGGAAGGATCTTCCGGATGAGGGAATCTTTTTGCCTGATGGTAGAGAGGTTTGCATCTTTGTTCATTTGGATTACTGGAATTCGGAACGTGACACGGACTTGGTTTCTTTGAAAGCCAGGCTTCGTGATAAGGCAAATGTGCTCCAGTGGTCCAGGTTCGTGGACAAACCGCAGATCACGTTGCCGGATCCCATGGATCCCAACTCTCATGTGCAACGTGTGAAGGCTCTGCAGTATGGTACCTGTGTTGTAACAGGTGAGCCATTGATGGGCTATGGGGTTGCAAGACAGCGTACGAGTCGCTATTTTTCTTCGGACGCGTACTTTGAAGTTTATTGGACGCGAGACGAAGAGGAGGCGGAGCGTTTTCATTCCGAGGCAGTCGCCTACCTCGATCTGGTTCGTGAGCAAAAGCGTGAGGAGCTCGAGCGGAAGCAGAAAATTGCCGAGGCTCGTACTTTGCAAGGGGAATTGAGGGATCTGGAAATGAAATGCTCCGGAGATGCATTGATTCCCAAGAGCCTGCGGGATAGATTGTGCTCGTTGGCATACGAAATAGTCGACGAATACAGCGCAGCTCGTTACGCCGTAAAGGCAGAACAGCTTAAGCTGGAGGTCGAAGCGGCCTTCGTTAACTCCGAGCAAAAGCGCGTGGCGGAACGCAAAGCGCAAGAGGTGGCGGAGGCGCGGAATTTGGAAGCTTACGGTATTACCGGAGGGCTTCTGAATGTTGCCAAGGCAATCGCCGAGCGTGCTTTGGAGCGTCATAGCTCGAGCGCGGAAGACATCCTCATGGATGAGCTGACCGCGCCTTACGGGCGTGAGCGACGCCAGCAGGCGATTAAGGGAAGGTTGGGAAACGGAGGCGCGACCTCTGATTTTTACAGCCTTTCCAAAGCCCGCGATGTTGATGCGGTTTTGGAAGCGGCGATCAAGCTCGTGAATGAGCAGAGAATCGCCAAAGCCGTGAACAAAGCCTCATCGAATAAGCCACAAACTCCGGCAGACCCCAAGAAGTTTGATATGGGGCAATTGTTTGGAGGAGTGGCGAAGGAGGCGAAGAAGCGAGCAGGGAAGAAATCACATAAATCTTCCAAATCGCGATAAACTGAAATCTCCCAATCCGGCGCCTAGGCGCCGGATGTCCCTCTTTGCTAAAGAGGGTAAGCTGAAAAATGTTCTTTAGAAAAGGAGGTTCTTGGGGAGTTACATGTGTAACTCCTCTTCTGAATTTACTGCAAGATTCCCTCTGTTTAAATGCTAAAGCATTTAAACTGTCTCCCTTTCATAAAGGGAGCTGTAACAGGGGATGGTGAGGTGGATTTAGAAAAACACAAACAGAAAGGAAAGAAAATGAATAAGGCTGAGTGGACAAACGTCAAAAAAACTCGGCAATCAGCACTGCGCGGTTTTTGCCGAGTGAATGCTGAAGCTTTGGCTGAAATTGCGAGTGCCAAGGCTGTGCTCAAGAAACACGCAGAACTCATCCGTGAGCATGAACGTCTGGATGAGCGAGCTCATGCCTCCACTCCCGAAGGCCATGTTCGATGCCAGGCGGTATATCATAGCCTCTTGATTTGCGAAGAGATCGCACCCAAGCACAACTTGCCGAAAGGTTGGGTTGTGAGTGTGGTTGGCGATCTTTGTTACTGCTCGCAACACAAAAAGCATGCGGACGTTGTCAACGCGCCAACACGGGAGGCTGCCGAGGCTCATCATCGACCACAGATTGCGGAGGAGGTTGTGAGCAGGCGGTAATCTCCCAATCCGGCACCAAGGCGCCAGATATCCCTCTTTGACAAGAGGGTGTGAATAAAAATGTTCTTTAAGCTTTCCGGAAACAGTGGCGAAACTTGTTGCTGCTTCCGGGTTGAATTGGTTATCCGACTCTCTCCCCTTGGTTTCACTTGTGGAACCAAGTTGTCGGGTCGCCAATTCAAACTCCAAAACAAAATCACAAAACAAAAAGGAGGCAGTCATGACGGTTAATAAACAACATCAGGTGTTCAGGGCTCTGGTTGAATATGTTCAGCCGAGTTATGACGAGTTGCGAAAAATCTTTGGTAGAGATGTTGATGAGGATTATGATATTGAGCTTCGTGAGAATATGTTTGAGGCGGTTGGAGACTGCCTTAATGTGTCTCGTGAAAGCCGGGAATTGGATTTTGTGTTTTTCGTATCTGATTGCGGTCATGAAGACACAATCCTTCGAGAAATGGCAAATGTAGGTTTGCGACCGGCATTGTATGAGGAATTCATTTCTTGCTTCAAAGCACATTCGATCGAGTTCTCTGACGGCGTTATAGCCTTGGGCTCGAAAAAGCGCGTGAACCATTGGGAGGGTGTAGCCACTGTGTATTGGGATTGTTTTGGCTGGTCGCTAACTCTTCCTGTGATGGGTCTTAATGGAACCTGGGGAGTGACAAAATATTTGGCTGTTCGCGAGTAACTACTTAGTACTTTCTCATATCATCCCGTTTGCATCTGGATTCACCAGGTTGCAAACGGGATATTTTTTTAAATAATATTTTTCAACGTTAGATTCTCTTTGGTTATTGGAGATTGGAAATTGGTTATTACAAAAAATCCCGTAAAAGGGATTTTTTGTTGGTAGCCCGTAGGGGAATCGAACCCCTGCTTTCAGGATGAAAACCTGATGTCCTAACCACTAGACGAACGGGCCATTTAATTCGAATTTCGAACATACCCCTACGCTCAAAGAGCTACGGGGTACAAGTCGAACTACGAATATCGATTTGTGAATTGTGGGGATATTATAGGAAAGCTTAGGGTTTCTGTCAAGGGTAAATTTGTAATTGACATAGAGTCTCCCAAACCACACAATATACCGAAATGAATTTAGAAAGAACGCCCGAATTTGATGGGGCTTTGCATAAAATACGTGATGGCAAGGCTTTTGTTTTTATAACCGGGCGAGCCGGCACGGGCAAGAGTACCTTGTTGAGATATTTTGTAGATCAGTGCAAAAAGAGATCTCCGGTTTTGGCACCAACCGGTGTCGCGGCTCTAAATGTAGGCGGGGAGACGATACACAGGTTTTTTAAGATACCGCCATCGGTAGATCTTGCGACAGCAAGGATGGAGGCCGAGTCGCGGAAGAAGCCCGAGATATATCGAAAAATTGAAACCATCATCATCGATGAGATTTCGATGGTTAGGGCGGATTTGTTTGATGCTATGGATTTGTTTTTGCAAATTATCAGGCAAGATAAAAGGCCGTTTGGCGGGGTTCGCATCATTGGAATTGGGGACTTGTATCAGTTACCGCCGGTTGTGACATCTTATGATAGAGGAGAGTTTGATCAGAAATATCAAACGCCGTATTTTTTCTCATCATTGGCTTACAAGAATTTACATGCAATGAACGAAGTTGATCATGCAGAGCTGTCGAAGATTTATCGTCAGAATGATGAGGATTTTATAGAGCTCTTAAATGCGATTAGAAACAGGGATGTTACGCCGGCTCAGTTATCTAAAATAAATAGCAGGATAATAAATGGTGAACCGCCGGAGGATTCGATTTTGCTTACACCAACAAATGAAGCGGCGGATTTTATCAATCAGCGAAAGTTAGGAGAGATTCAATCCGACTTTTTTATCTTTGAGGGAGTTGTAGATGGGAAGTTTAAAGAAAAAGATACGCCAACTGATGTGCATTTGGTTTTGAAAGTTGGCGCGCGTGTGATGTGTGTCGCCAATGATTTGAAGGGGCAATATGTGAACGGGAGTTTGGGTTTTGTGGTAGATATCACGGATGGCGAAAGCCCATGTGTAACCGTACAATTGGATGATGTTGTGGAGCCGGTAAAGATCGAGGTTTATAAATGGAATATCCACCGCAGTAAGTACAATAAGCGTACACAGGAATTGACTCAGGAAGAGATCGGGAGCTTTAAACAGATACCACTTAGGCTGGCTTGGGCGGTTACGATTCATAAAAGCCAGGGAAAGACATTCAATAAAGTAACTCTAGATCTTGGACGAGGTGCATTTGCCGCAGGGCAAATTTATGTCGCGCTTTCGCGATGCCGAGATTTCGAAGGATTAAGTTTGATAAAACCCGTGACAATATCACAACTAAAACCGAATGATGATGTGGCGAATTTTTTTGATAACATTTTGGGGCAACCGGCGGAGGTGGAGTATATGGAAGATCAGGAGGATGGGCAGCTTTATATTGCTTAGTCTATCAAGTTAAAAGTTTATAAAGTTCATAAAGTTAAACCCTCTAAATCCCTGCCCGCAACGCGTCGCCCTGGCCGCCTCGCTCTGCTTGGCAGGCGGGCTGGTTTGCGAGGTAGTCAGGTCCTTTGTCGGGAAGACTTTTTGAACTTGTTTGAACAAACCCCTGAAAAGGCAAAGCTCAGCCAGCTCAGCTGGCTTCAGCTTAGTTGTGGCTTGGGGTTGAGCCCGCATTGACAAAAAGTGCTTTTTCCGCTATGTTCTAAATAAGGAGGAGTCAGGATGTACAAAAAACTCGTACTTGTTTCTTTGTTCTTTTTCATTGTTTTAGCATCATCTGCATGCACGGTTCATACTCATACTCGCCCGTATTATGTAGGGTATACTTCGGCTCCACCGCCGGTAGAGCACCGAACGGTGGTTGTGCATCATACGCCTCAATATCGTACAACGCGAGGCTACTACGGATCGCATCACCACAATCAGGGTTATGCAAGGCATCAAGAAAGATACTCGCCTCCGCAACGCGCGCATCGACCGCCAAGGCACAGGCCTCCGCGGTATGTGCATCGCCCGGCTCCATCGCGCCGGTATCATGAAGCTCGCCCGACCCGGCACTACTCGGCGAGGCCGCTCATTGCCCCGCAGAAGCATAAGAGGCAAAAGGCGGATAAGCGCAAGCAAAACAAAAAGCGTCAGGATAGACGTTATCACCGCCGTTAAGGCGTACTCGCCGATCGAATAGGTCGGCTTTTATATTTAGATAAAAGTTCATCAAGATTAAAGTTCATCAAGAGTGTTTTTAAATGCTCTTGATGAACTTGTTACTTTAATCTTTTATCTCGGTACGGTATGGCAGGTTCGGCATCTTGCTTCGTACATTTCATCGCCACCAACAACTATTTGCGGAGCATCGAATGGTGCCGGTTCGCCATTTATAAATCGCTGACTGCGAGTAGCTTTTTCTCCACATTGCATGCACACGGCGTCCAATTTGCTAACGCGATCCGCTTCAGCCAATAGGGGAGCAATTATATTGAATGATTGACCGCGGAAATCCGTATCTAAACCGGCGGTGATTACTCGGCGGCCGGATGCGGTTAAATCGCGGATGAATTGGATGAGTTCATCGGGGAAAAATTGCACTTCGTCAAAAGCGATGACCTTAATATCGTCGGTAAGATGGTTGTTGATGTCGTTGATATTGCTGATGGGAATAGCTTCGTAAAGTACACCATTACGAGAGGCTATTTGCGTATCCGCAGTTCGGTCGTCGATGCCGGGTTTGAAAACAATTACCTTTTGTTTGGCTATTGTGGCTCGGCGCAAACGGCGAATCAGCTCTTCGCTTTTGCCCGAGCTCATGCAACCGCAGATTATCTCTAAGGAGCCATGGTTTGTTTGAGTCATATTTACGCTATTTTATAATCGCAAATAGCAAATAGCAAGAGTTACTTAAGCTTCTCTTGCTATTTGCTATTGATTATTTGATATTTTTGTGTGTTTAGCGACCGTATCTTTGGAGCATGATTTTAACAATCGGGATCATCTGTTCGGAGTGATTATCTTTTTTTAATTTGGGCGGCCTTTTGTATGTAATTAAGTACGCGAGACGTTTCATGAATTCGTTGGCTTCATGTTTGGCTATTTTGGTGGTTTCGGGAATTGGATTACCATCTTCATCTAAGCGCTCGTGTAAAAGTTTGTAAGAATCGCTAATAATTTTGGCGTCACGTCCGTGTCTGACATGTTCGGGTAAGTCGGCGGATTCTTCGGGAGATAATTCTCCGTTTATATATTTAATATAATTTAGAATATTGAAATACAGTTCTCGCATTTTGGTAAGAGCTTCTTTGTCGATTTGCCACTCTTCGTCCATATAAACCATGTCTAGGGGAATGGAAATGTAGGTGTCTACAGGCATTCCCATTTTATACGTTTCGCCGTTTGGTAGAGATACTTCACCGTCTACAGAAAGTTCGTTTGCTCCACCATTATCTATGCCCGAATATTTTTGGCTTTTTTCATCATAAAATATATTATCGATGTGTCTGTCGGCTTGTTTTATTAGGAAATCCAAACAAGCTAAGCGCATCAAAGATTTTGCTCCGGAACATTTGGATTTGTTTTCCAAAAAGTTATCCAGTGCGTTTGAAGTTAGTGCTTCGCCGGGGGCTTGCAATTGAAAAGATGATAAAGTGCCGTTTTCGATACGGAGAGATGTCTGCTGACTGGCGTCGAGGTTTAATAAAATATCGATAACACTGGATACGTATTCTGATCTTACGGCATGTCCGCGATCCATGTATTTTAGCCCTATAATATCTTCATCAACCGGTATGGAATCCATGGGAATGTCGTAATAGCCGGCTACATCAAAACGACGTTTAGATTCACTTTTATTTCGCTCAATTAAAAGTTTTTCAATTTGAGATTTATACTCGCCCGTGATTATACCGCGTTTAATTTCGATTTCACCGGTTTCGTTTACAGTTTGTGAAAGTTTAAATACATTTTGCTCTGAATCGATAAGATAAAAAGTTTCACCTGTTTCGTTTTTGGCAAAAGTGATGAGTTCACCTTTTTCATCGGAATTAAGGATAACTTGTTCAACGGAATTGTTACTGCCGGAACCAATGTTGGAGCGAGTAATTATTGGAGCTTCGCATAATGATTTGCGAAAGGATAAGGCATCGATATTTTTTCTGTCTGCCAAAACAGAATCCAGTTTAGTTTCGATATCCGCAGCTAAATTTGCAGATCGTTCTGTTTCGTGATGATGTTTGGCGTTATAGGCATTAAGCTTTTTTTGATTATCGGAAATAAAAGAACCCGTTTCGGAAAATGGGTTTAATAAAAATATTTCGCGGGTTTCTTGACCCGGTTTTTTTGGAACGTTTTGTGGTGATGGAGAAGCTTCGAGCATATCAAATTTTTTCAGGCGTTGCCCGGAAACGCATTTTTTGATTTGTTGCGGCAAGAAGAGCTTCGAGAAAAGCTTTGCCGGCTTCGGGGAAAACAGCTGTGGATTTGATTTCGTTTAGTATGCCGAAGGAGTTGAGATGATTTCTGATTTTTTCGGGAAGCTGAGAGATATCAACCTTGCCATCAGGCAAAAGCGTGATAGGTACAGCGTTATCTTCGCGTCCGTTTTCTTTTAGCGGAAAATAGTAGATTTTCATCATACTCTCCATTATAGAAGGGGCTGGTTTGAAGGTCAATTTCTTGAAAATTCAAGATGTATGAATTTAGCAGAAAATGCAGTAAATGTCAACCCTTTGTACTTGAAGGGTACATCGGTAACAAATTATGATTAAGATAATGAAAATTGATGGGCGGTTCGTAGTTCAGGGTTT
>JARGGJ010000013.1 GCA_029210915.1 Patescibacteria group bacterium | reverse complement strand
TATGAAAGATTTAATCAATACCTTAGAAATCGTGATAGCCAGTTAAAAAGAGTCACCCTTGAAGGTTAACTGTACAGAGTTGTTCGTTGGTACATGGTCCTTAGTACATGGTCCTGGCTTCGATCTGAGCCAGGACCTAGGACTATGTACCTAGGACCAAATACAGATTGTAGAAATGTGAATTGCATGCCATACTTACCCCATGGAAACACAAACAATAAAGGCTCCATCTGCGGAGCTTAGGGTGGTGGATTTGGGTAAGACTAGGCAAATAATGACAAAGGGGAAAGCTTATCACCACGGTAAGCTTGTTAAGTTTTTGGATACTATCGAGACTCCCCTTTCGGTGGCAACGATAAAAAAATTGGTAGAGCTGAAGGGTGATTGGTGGCTGGATGAAAAAGAACGTAGGCAAGATTTTGATTATGTTGGGAAAAGGTTGGTAACGCTTATCAATCGCTTTGGCACTTTGCGAGGCAAAAGAATTTTGGATGTGGGGTCGGGAAGCGGATCATCGGCTTTTGTGATGATGGATAAGGGCGCAAAGAGTGTGCAAGGTGTGGAGCCGAATGCGCAGTTTGTAGAGCTTGCCGAGATGCGGGCGCGTGATGAAGGGTTTCAAAATGATGTAGGGTTTTTGCAACTCAAAGATACAACCAAACTGCCATTTGAAGATGGGAAATTTGATATTGTAACTTTTAGCGCGGTCGTGGAGCACATTCCCCCATCGCAACGCAAAGAAATCATCAAAGAGGCGTATAGATGCCTCGCGCCGGGTGGTTTGATTGTTTTTACAGAAACTCCAAATAGAGCGTTTCCATATGATGGCCACACGACAGGTTTGCCTTTTATTCCTTGGATGCCGCTTTGGCTCGCTTATCCTATTGCGAAGAGTTTGAGTTGGAAGGTAAAACGCGGACTCACAAAAGAACAAATGGTTGCCGAGGGAATTGTCGGTGGGTCTTATTGGAAAATCAAAAAAGCAATTCCGGGTGCGGAATGTTTGAATCTAAAAGGCGGTGATGCGGATTGGAAGTGCGACGTTAAAAAATGCAATCGCTTTATGAGATGGTTTTTGCGAGTCGGCGAATGGAAAACAAAAACTTTTTTAAAGCAACCGCTTAATGCGTGGATGCCTATGCTCGACCTCGTCTTCGCAAAAGAACAAAGCACAAATAACAAATAATAAAGAAAAATCCCCTCCGCTCGCTTTGTTATTTGTTATTTATTATTTGTTAATTAATAGTTTATGGGCATTCAAGTGGAGTTTAATCCTGATTTGGCACTTCGTGATATTGAAGAATTTAAAAAAGGTAATCGCAAGATAGAAGAGTGTATACCAGAAGTTTTGGAAGCTGGAAAAGTTTACGATTTCTTAAAAAGCGGACAAAGGAATTATTGGCTGCGTGGTGAGTTGCCGTTGCTTGAGACAAAGGGCAACGAGGTGCTATCGCGACCTAAAGCGAGCATTAAGATTTTGGAAGTTACACATTTCTTGGATGGTGAGAAAGTTTTTACAAAAGGAAAATATAAAGTACTTGATGTTTTTAACGACAATGCAGTGCATTTTGAGTCTTATAAAAAAATGAAGTCGTAGTACTTAGTCTTAGCATTAAGTTTATAATGTAATAATCGAGTTAATCCTTAAATCAAGTGAAACAAGGTTCAGACAATATGAAAATAATGATATGCGGGAGCATGACATTTGCAAAGGAGATGATGGAAGCAAAAGCGAAATTGGAGGAAATGGGGCATGAAGTAAAAGTTCCGTGTGATATTGATGAGCATCTTAAAGATACGAGTTTTATTGATAACCTTGAGGCTGATATCGAGCATGCTGTTGCAAATAATGTTTTAAAAACTTGTTTTGGTTATGTTGAAAATAGCGACGCTGTATTGTTTTTAAATTATCCTAAAAACGATATCCCCGGTTATATTGGAACATCGTCTATGATGGAAATGGGCTTGGCATTCCACTTTGGCAAAAAGATTTATCTTTTACAAGAACCTCCACATTTTAACGATGCACGTTGGGCGGTTGAGGTAAATTTAATACAGCCGATGGTCATTGATGGAGATTTGACCAAAATAGTGTCGTAGCCCCGGCAAACCAAATTCTGTAGGGATGACCCCATGTGGTCGTCCCGGAAGAAAACCAATTTCTGTAGGGGTGATGCCCGTGTGCTCACCCCGGAAGAAAAGCCATATCAGACAATCGTTGTTCCAAAATACTTCTCCCCTTTTAGGATCTTTTTGAGGTTGTTTAAATTCTTTCCGTCGGCAATAATGACGCGGAGTTTATTTTGAGATGCAAAACGGGACGCGATTGGGTCGAATGGTGCGTTCATTCCGGGGATCCATTTGTTGCCTACGATTTTGCGGAAAGTCTTCCAATCGACTTTGTCGAGAGGTTTAGCATCTTTAAATTTTCTTGGATCTTTATCGTAAGCTTGCGCGATGTTGGAGAGGTTTATGACACACTTGGCTTTGTATTTTTTAGCGAGGCGAACAGCAACGTAATCTGTGCTCCAGCCGGGTTTCCAACCGGCGGCGATGAGTAATGGCCTCGTCCAAACGTGAGTACGCGTTGGATCTTTTACCACCACATGTTGAGCTTCGTTCCTAAAGATTGTGCGCATGAGGTGGGCGTTTAGGCGCGTGGAGTGGATACCCAGCCAATCCACATCTTCGTCGGCGAGCTTGGTGACATTGCGCGCTGCTTGTTGGTAAACGCGAGCCGTGTTGCCTCCGCCGACGACGAGGATAAAGCGCTCGCCCAGTTTGATATGTGAGCGGATTAAGGTGGCAAAGCGTTTCAAAAAAGCGGCATCAATACCGCTTTTAGGAACCACTATGGATCCACCCAAGGAAATGACGATGGGAGAATTTTTCATGATTATTTCTTTGGTTCGTGAACAAATGCATTACCCAACCATCCGGCAGCCCAAAATACTAGAGCTCCGGCGAATGCGGGCCAAAAACCATCTACCGAGAACCCGGGGACAATATAAGCCGCGAGCCAAAACATCCCGGTGTTGATGATTAGTGTAAATAATCCCAACGTCACGATGTTGATTGGCAACGTGAGGAGAATAACAAGCGGGCGAATAATCGCATTGATTAAACCAAGCACAAGCGCTGTTAAAAGCGCGACCCAAAACGAGTCAACGCCGACGCCCGGAACAATGTAGGCGACAAACAGGAGTGCGAGGGTACTGATGACCCATCTAAATATTAACATAGTAAAATTTAATTAATAATGAATAATGCATAATGCATAACGATTATTCATCATGCATTCTGCATTATGCATTAATCAAGGTTGTGTTTGCGTTGTATCTCGTTAATCTTATTTTCGGCGGATTCCAGTTGTTTACGTAAATTCTCAGCCAGTTCCATGGCGCGTTCGTATTTTTTTAATCCTTCATCCAGGTCCGCATTTTCACCTTCAAACCACTCGGTGATTTGCTCGAGCTCTTTGAACGCTTTACTGACATCAAACTTTGTAGACTTTGGCATAGGCTTTATACGTACATGGTCCTAGGTACATGGTCCTGGCGCTGATCGAAGCCAGGACTATGTACGCAGGACCATGGACTTGTATTTAAAGTAACTTTTGTTGCTTAATCGCTGTGTTTTTAGTTCGGATTTGGTTGACCGTTAGATCGCTCTCGCCGTCGCGGAGGATGGCGGTTATTTTAGTGCCGACTTTGAGCGCTGATGTTGAGGTGATTGCGCGCCCCCTTGCGTCGCTAAGCATGGTATACCCGCGTGCGAGTACTCCTTTTGGATCAAGCGACGCAAGGAGACGGATCTGCGAACGGTATCTCTCTAGGAGCGCCTGGTGTAATTGTCTCATATTTGCACTGATGAGTGAAGTTTTTCTATCCATTTCTATTTTTTGCCGTGATATCCAATTGCCGGGTGAGCGCATGGCGCGAGATAAAACATCTTGATAGTTTGCGATGCGATCTTTAAGCAAGCGCTCGATGGAGTCGGTTTGGTAAGCGAGATTTCTGAGTACATCTGATTTGTCGGGAACCAAACGGCGGGCACAATCGGTTGGAGTTGAACCGCGGATATCGGCTGTTAGCTCGGCAAGTGAGATGTCGCGCTCGTGGCCTATGCCAACTAAAGTTGGGATTTTGGACGCATAAATTGCGCGTACAACTTGTTCATCATTGAATGACATCAAATCCTCGAGAGAACCTCCGCCACGAGTCATCACAAGCGCGTCGTAATCTTTGTGATTGGTGTTTGCTTGTTTGATTGCACGAACCAGATCTTCAGCGGAGCCGGCGCCTTGGACTTTTACGTGGTAGAGATCGATCTGTAAACCGCCCCAGCGCTCGCCCAAAATGCGAACAAAATCGCCATAGGCCGCGCTTTCGCCCGAGGCTATGAGAGCGATGCGTGAGGGGAACTCGGGAAGCTGGCGTTTGCGAGATTCATCGAACAAACCCTCTTTTTCCAGTTTCATCTGCAAAGCGATGAGAGCTTTTTTGAGCGCTCCCTCCCCTACCAACTCCACCCGCTCCGCGGAAATGGAAAACTTACCGAACTTTGGGTAGATGCGGGGCGTGCCGTAGACTTGAACTTTCATACCATCTTGAAGAGGGACTCGGAGATTCCAGACGGTCATAAAAATTGAGACTAAACCTTTATCATCTTTTAAAGAAAAATTGACCCATTGCCCTTGGCTGATTTTAAAGTCCGAAACTTCGCCTTCAACGCAAAGCTCGGTCGCATCCCAAGATTTGGATAAAACATCGTTTATGTGAGCGATAAAATCGGCGACTGTGAAAACTGTCATATTCATTCAGTATATTACGTCGAACGCAGAACGTCTAACGTCAAAAGTCTAAATATAATTCAAAATAAAACTTAGATAACAATCAAGAGAATCCTGTTAATCCTGAAAATCAAGTTAAAAAAAACCCCCAGGCCGGGGATCTAGTGCTTGCAACAAGTAGGGCACTTGCCGCATAGTTTACAAAGTACAAACGGCTCGAAACCTTCACTGCAACTCGGGCAGATTACAATTTCGAGCTCCAGTGGCTCAAACTCTTCAGGTTCTTCGGGAACTTTTTTCCATTCACAGATACAATGAGTTGGACATCGTTCGCAAATCACACAAAAATCCGCTTCGAGTACGCTTTTTTTACAGCTTAACAGCTTGCACGGGTAGATACGTTGTTGAGTCATTTCTTTGTACCCGTGGGGCACCTGCAACAGTTAACTTTGCAAGCACCGCATTTTTCACAAAAACGAGTTTCAACATATTGCTCGCCGCAGTTTGGGCAAAATACGGTTACGTAATCTTTATGTAACCTACGAAGGTTCATCCAACCGCAATCACAACAACGTACGCAAGCATCACAAATATCACAAATATTCTCGCGGCTGAAGATTCTTGAACAGATGGTACAGCGGTAGGTTATCAAAAAAGTTTGCGAGCTTCTCTCTCTGATGCGATCAAGTGTTTTTTTTACACGTGCAGCAACCATAGTAACATCTCCCACAGCTTGGGCAGATATCTTGGGCTTTATCAACAATACTGTGGCATCCTTTACACCATTCGGTTGGAGAGGTCTTTTTATGATCTTCGATTTCTCTGGGATACTCACTTACGCCTGTTGCATTGGTACAGCACATATCATGCCTCCTTTTGGAGTTTGATTTCGTAATCGCAAGTTCGACAACCTTTACAGGCACCGCAACACTCACAGAGTTCACCTGCAAGAAACGGCCGCTCACAGATACGACAGTGGAACTTGGACATATGACAGCTGCAATGCGGATCGCATTGCTGACACTCGGTGCAGAACTGATCGGGTTTGATCGATCTTCCGCAGTGATGACAGATGAAACTACTATCGATATCTTGGCGCACCAGCCTCTTGTACGGCATGTTCCCCTCATTTTTGTGTGATGTTTTTGCTTATATAAGACTAAAAAGAACGAGCGTGGCATTAAGTCACGCAAAACACCTTAGCAAAAAATATACTGATTGTCCAGATGGGTATTTTACACTTTTTGTGGGTGTGTTAAGCTATATTTTCGAAAAAGGAGAATAAGGATGCCAAACGACGACGCACATTCTGATCCGCCCATGCCCTGGGAAACCGAATCATTGGGACGGGTGCAGTTTTTACTTAGTGATGCCAAGTGGGATCCGGATAGACAAGAAGTCTGTATCCCGTCCGAGGAAGCGGGAGGGCACTACCCTACATTCAACTCACTCGAAGAGTTTCGGCAATATCTTGTCGACCAGTACACCTCGGTTTGGTACGGCGCCGCGCCCAGCGAAGGAGGTGGAGCCGTGTTCGACTCCATGGATGAGGTGGACATCGTAAACGAGGAACTCTCGGAATACGAAAATCAGATCGAATCTCTGGGCTGGGAGCTCTAGCCTTACTAAAAATCCCTCGCAGATGCGAGGGATGTTTTAATTATTATGTCAAAGTATCTCAATATTCGCCCTATGTTCATAGCAGTTCAAAGGAATCTGTTACTATTTTAAAATCATTGCGAATTTTTGATTCCTCGCTCATATAGCTAGCGCTGAGCATATAGATTAAATTGTTTTGTGTGTCAGAAAAAACCACAACATCCGCACCACCCAAACCGTACCAAGAATACTTAACCGCCTTTATATCACCCAAACTGATTTCTTCGAGTTCTTGTGAACGATCATCGTAATTTGTGTAGATATGATTTTTAACCTTGTCATCCATAACCCAATCTTTAGGCGATAAGTGCTTAGGGTTTTTGTAAATGTAAACATCTATGGTATCTGGACCTCCTTCATAACACTCTGCTCCACAGTCATCCCACCACTGCTTTGAGATTTTATCATAAGATGTCACGGCTCCTACATGAAGCGGTAATTCTATCTCAATATCTTCAAAGTTTATAAGTGATGGTTTGGTTAAAGTGTTTGGGTATTCGAATGAGAAATTAAGATCTCCGTTGGTATATATTATGTTGTTGCCTTCCAGAGCCTTTAATTCATTGCTAAAGTTTTTAATTTGGTAATCCATCGCCAAAGAACCGGTAGATACGTGCAGTACATCCATAACTTTGTCGTAGTACATATTTGCAAGTGTGGGATAAGTCATCGATGCATAATTCGGATGATTTTCTATTACATCTAAGCGCATTTTTTTGCCGTTATTAGTATTAATGGCATAAATTCCATCACGACAATCAGTGCCTTCGGTTATAATATCTTCATTTTCACAGCCTCCAAGATAGATAATAATATTTTCGTTCTCATTATCTAAATCCAGAATTTCATAAAGGTAATTATTATTCAGTTCAGTAACAATTGATTGAACTTGAGTATCGTAAATAAAATCTTTACCGGCTGAACTTGGACCAACCGTATGGAAGTAAATATATCTACCACCTTCGGAAAATTTATCAATCTTCGTTCCAACCGCACCAAACATGGTGGCGTCTTTTGGTATATTTAATATTATAGTTTCTTTAGTCTCAAGATCGTATATGTGAGCAGACCAAAGATCTTGATCCCAGAGAGTATAGGCGACTTTGCTCTTTTTATCTTCTCTTGTTCTTTTATTAGTTACTATACTGTCAATTTTTTCCAGAGGTAACTCATGCTCCTCGAGATTAATTTCGATATAGCGTTGATCGACAGTACTTAAACTGCAGACGCTGTTAAACTCATAACCGATAGGATCACAATATACTACAGGGATGCGGGCCGTATTGCCTCCATAATTTACATAATGATCAACAAAGGGAGTGGATTTTTTACCGGGTTCAGAAACTGCTTTTTCAATATTTGGGATAGTGAAGGAGTATTTAGATCCCGGCGTATCTGTTACAAAAAATGCGGTTATCAAGCCCAAAAGTAACACGCCCAAGATTACTCCGGCGAGTAATGAGATAAAGAAAATTGAGCTTTGATGCTCTTTTTGCTGATTTTTTCGTTTCATACAGTGTTATTTTACAGGATTTGCAAGTATAACACCAGAAACAGAAACTAATGACAAATAGCAAATAGCAAGAGTTAATAAAGTTTGATAGTACCTGACTTAATTTGCTCCTTTAGGCTTTCGTGGGAAATATTTGCCAGGCGATCCAACCGCGTTTGGCGATCTGCGCCTTCGAGGATTTGCGGTTGGCTTTTGATTATTTGAACTGGAAAAAGGTGTACATCTGTACCATCAGGATTTAAAGATAGGCCTGCCACAAGACCGTAGTTTGTCTCGACCGACCAGTCTTGATCGAAGATGAAGTTGCCGAGTGAATAGATGATGGGGCGGTTATTGTAGACTTCGACTGATTGCATCCAGTGCGGGTGCCCGCCAATGACCGCATCGACTCCGTTATCGATAAACCAGTGAGCCAGCCCGATTTGCGTCATGTTGGGTTTGGATTGATACTCGGCTCCCCAATGAATATAGACAACCACGTAACGCGCTTGCTCGTAGGCGGATTTTAGAGAGGCCTCGGCATCTGTATAATTTAAAGGGTTGTCGGTGATGTTGAAACCCAGTAAGGCGACTTTTTGGCCATTTGTTTCGATAACAGTTAGAGATGACTCGGCGTCATCGCGGACTTGATCGCCGAAGACTTTAACACCGGCTTCGGTTAACAGCTTACGCGATTCATCGGCGCCGGCACGGCCTTGATCGAGCGTGTGATTATTAGCTTGTGAAACGGCGGTTACGCCGATCTGTTTCAGCATGGGCGCGATTGCGGGATCAAAAGCAAAATCAACCTCGCCTTTATCGGGTGCTGCGATTTTTGCTGTTACTGGACCTTCGAGGTTAGCTATGACAGCATCATAATTTGCGAAGAAATTATTTTCATCATTAACCATCTTTCGGAAAGTGTAGGCCGTGTCTCTTGCTCTTTGACTGCGGGTTTCAACATATCTGCCCAACATCGTATCACCTAGAAACAATAAACTCACATCTTCTTGGTTATTTTCTATGACGTCTATTGGCGGATCAATCATCACAGGATCTATCGCTTCCACTACTACCGGCGTTTCTTTTTGTGGAGATTGTGCAATGGTTTCGCTTTTAACGATAGTTTCGGGAATGGTTATGGATATCGCTTGATCCGTTTGCATATCAGACTGAGCGCGAGGTGAACCAAAAACAACCAACGAAAAAACAGCCGCTGAACACAGAAGCATTACAAAGCTTGTTAAAATGATGATCCAATATTTTTTCATAATTAATGTTTGAACCGGGATTTACCTTTTTGTCTGAACCTTGATTCGTAGGATTTAGGGATTAACATGATTTTTTTATGTACACTAATAACAGAAAATAAAATAATAATCGTGCAAATCCTTTAATCAAGTAAATCAAGGTTCAGACAGTGTTCTACGGTTGCAAAATATCATCTGTTCTGCCATCGATTGATATTGTGACAGATTCATCGGAAGAGGCTTCTTTAAATGTTTCTTGAATCTGCTTTCTGATGTGCAAAACTCGGCAAGATCCGCCAACTTGATTCTGGAGTGCTTGGGTGAAATCCAGGCGCGTGCCCTCATCTTTGTATAAGATTTCGGGATGGGGTACGCTTTCGGGAATTGATGTGTAGTAACCCGAATTGGCCTCGAGGAGATTTGGGCCTTTTAATAATTCGTGAATTGCAATCTGAAGCGCATCACCTTTTACCGTCATACGTTCGACAGGATAAACTGTTTCGCATTCTTCGCCCTCGGTGGCTTTATCCGTATTGCCAAAAAAGACTTTTGTGATTTGAGTTTCGTTTGGAAATGATACATCCGCCTCGGCAACATGAATAGGTTCGCCGTCCTCGGCCGAGGCTTCGTAGATTTGCAGTTTGCCTTTTTTGGTTGCAGGGACTGTGTCGAAAAAAGCTTCAACCGTGAATGGCCCTGGTATGCCGATATCAGGGCTGTTAACTTGGGTAAAACCAAATGAGATTTGTACTCCGTTTTCATCGAGCAAGCGCCAACTGATGCTGTTCTCGAAAGCCGTTGTTGTTCCGTAGAAATTGAAAGGATTGGAAAGGCGTGTACCCTCGGGCAAAACAAAAGTCGTCCAATCGTCGGGGCTCTTGAATTCCACCGGGCCCGTAGATGTGGACTCAATCAGAATCTCTTCAGCTGTGGAAGTTGTTGTTTCCGTCGCTGTAGTTGTAGCTGTCTTTTCTATTGTAACAAGAGGCTCCCCAACTTTGAGTCGGTTAATCTCGGAATACAGATACCGGGCAACAACAATTACGGCAAAAAGCACTAAAGCCGAGCCGGCCACTATGGCGATTTTATGGGATTTATTCATAACTTTTGCAGACTTAGTACTTAGTTAATATGGTAAAGTGAACAGTGTACAGGGATAAGTGAATGACCTAAAAATACTTAGTCTTCAACCACTTCTCCTTCGATCAAGATCACTCCATCTAAGGTTGTGCCGGGGAGCGGGACTGTGGAGAGGGTTTTTTGGATTTGGTTTTTGGCGATGTTATGGAAACAATCGATTTGATTTGGGTCTTGTAGGTTTTGTGTGAAATCCGCGATGTATCTCCCCTTTTCGTTTTTGCCTACGCGGATGATTTTAACGCCTTCGGGAATCATTGTAACCAAGCCCTTTTCCGCTTCGTTTTTACTTGGACCTTTCAGAAGCTCGCGGAGTGCGGATTCGTAGAAGTAAAGATCATTTTCGCCGGTTGAGATTATTGTGCGTTTAACCGGTTCCACGGTACCACAATTACTTAGCACTGGATTTCTGAAATAGAGTTCGACGGTTTGGGTTTTTGTTTGAAGTTTCACCGGAACTATAAGCTGTGGACCATTATCTGATGCTGCGATACGCAATTCACCATCTTCAGAAGTTGGGAGCTTGCTATACCAATAAACATCACCAAAGGCCGAGTATGACGATAATAGGCCGGGTATTGTACCTGATGCGATAGTTGCACCTCCGTTATCAACAACTACCCAATCACGATCTTCCATGAACGTTGTTGTGGCCGGAAGTGCGAAAGGATTTGGCAAAAAGTCACCGGCATGGACACTGATTTGGAGTTTATTAACCTCGGTGGATGTAGGAGCAACTTCTTGAGTTTCCGAGATTTGCTGTGTATTTGCAGAAACGATTTCTTTTTGTGATTTTACTGTTTTGTTGCCAAAGTAAACAATCGTCCAAACTGCAGCTGTAACTAAAAGAATCAGCAGTGTTAATCCGATTGTGCGTTTTAGCGCGATATTCATACGGAGTAAATATTTACCAAATATAAACCAAATACTTTCAAATTTTTATCAAACATTAATCTGTGGATTTGTTGGGGAGGATCACGATCATTACTTTTTTACCTTCCGTTACGTTTCCACCGTTCCAATCGTGAGCTGATTCCATAAGATTTTCAAAAGTGTAGATGAAATCTTGGCCGAGGCGTGTGCCCGGGTCACCGGTTATGAAGTGGCCATCGTCCGTGTAACCTTTTACGACGAGCATGTGATAGAGCGGACCACCGTTTCTGAAGTTAGGATTTTCGAGCTCTTTACCAGAGAAGGGCATGATGACCGGGTAACCGCGAGCGAGGACGGATTGAATATCTTTTGGATCTGATATTGGGAAAACGCGGACGTCCGTATAGCCATAATAATCGCGGATGATTTGTGCGGTTTCTTCGGCGGTTGTGTCTTTGTAATCGCCAAGTGTTTTATTTTGATAATCAACAAGTTTTAGGATCTCCGCATCAGCCTCGGCGACAGCGATTTTGCCGGTGCGTTTGCTGTAGAATGCATCGACCATGATCATGGATGCTTCTTCGCAGGCCTCTTGATATGGGAAATCCCAATTTGATTTTGGAGCCTGGCTCATCCAAGGGACATCGAGGTTTAGCTCTGACGGAATCTCGATATCTCCCGCGAGAGGATCTTGGGCTTCGGGCTCTTTGACCGGATCTTTTGTTTGCGGGCTGGATTCCAAGATGAAGCTTTCACTTTTGGCGATACCACCCTCGATGTGAGATGGAGGGCCGGCGGGTAAATCGGCATTGATGGAATCGTCAGGATTTTCTGTGTTTTTATCTTGATAACCGGTTGCGGCAGGTAGATTTGGACGGTTCATTAATGTCCATTGGTCTCTGAGCCAATGACGGCCAAAATATAATCCGACTGCCATGAGCAGCAAAATGCCCAAAATAATGATGATTTTTCGCTTCATATTGGTTGAATAGTAGCAATATATTACTAATTATTCAAGTATGATGCTTGACATTTTTGCTTTTACAGGTTAAATTTCTGCATTCTCGCAACTTCACAAATAAGGGTAAAAAATGATCCATCCAAATCCAAATATGCTGGTTTATATTGGTATAGCCGATGCTTATGCCGCGGCATGTGAATATTCCGATGACCCGGCCATCAAGCAAAAACTTCTAAACGGCGAATGCTATGCAATGCATCCACGCCACAAACATCCGCCCGGTAATTACACGGATGATACGGAAATGTCGGTTGCTAATGCAAGAGTGCTGATTGATTACGAGTTTCCGTTTCGACCAATCCAGTTTGCCGATGCATATGTTAACGAGTTCAACCGTGGAGGAAAACGCGACGGTTACGCACGAAGATTTCAAGATTTTCTGGAACATGTTAGCGATGGGAAAGATTTTCTAGCACGCATCAAGCCGGACTCAGCGAAAAACGGTGCCGCTATGCGTGCAGTTCCAATTGGCGTTTTACCAAGCGTTGATATGGTGCTCGAGGCAGCAACTATTCAAGCTGCGATTACGCACAATACGCCCGAAGGTCTGTTCTCTGCTCGTCTTGTTGCTCTTATGTCGCACTACAGCTTGTACGATAGTAATTCTCTAAGTTGTGTGGCCGCATATTGTGCAGATCATTTGCCTAAAGAGGATATGGACCTTTATGCTCATTTGTTAAACAGTGATTGGCCGTCAACCAAACCCGTTACTAAGACACGCCAATACTCTGTTGGTATTACGACAGCACATGCATGCGTAACCTTAATTAAAAAAGAAAAGAGCCTCTGGCAAATGATGCAAGCCCTGATTCACATGGGTGGAGATACTGATTCGGTTGCCGCGATTGTTTGGGGCGTAGCATCGGCGCGCTATCAAGATGAAAAAATTCCACTCTTTTTGTATGCTGATTTAGAGGGTGGTAAAACAAAAACAGGTACCAAATACCTAAAAGGTCTAGGCACCGCTCTGATGAAAAAATACTCAAAGTAAATAATAACACCCCTGTGCTAAAGAGGTGTTTTTTTTAATTACAATTTTTTCATCTCTTTAATTAAGTTTCTAATCAGCCCCATTCCCACCTCCCAAAACTTGGGATCGTCCAAATCCATATCAAAGCCTTTTACTAAATCATTTGGAGATTTGGAGCCGCCGGCTTCCAGGAAATCAAAGTAAGTTTGTTTGATGCTATCCCCTTTTTGCTTGTAGAGATTATAGACAGATAAGCTGAGTAATTCGCCAAAGGAATATGCGTAAACGTAAAATGGAGTGTTGATGAAATGCGGGATATAGCTCCACCAATAATCATAACCTTTGGTTAAGGTTACACTATCGCCAAACATCTCGGTTTGAGTTTCGCGCCAAATTGCGTTAATTTCCTCCACTAAAATCTCCCCCTTTTTGGCATGTGCGGCATGGAGATTTTTCTCAAAGTGATACATTGCCATCTGCCTAAAAACACTGGCGAAGATTTCTTCGATCTTGCTGATGTAGAGAGTTTTTAACGCCTTAGGATCATCTTGCAATTTTTCTTTTAATGATTCAAAGACGAGCATCTCGCAGAAGATGCTGGCTGTTTCGCAAACGGTAAGCGGTGCATGGAATTGGAGGTAGTTTTGCTTGCGTGCCAAATAGGCGTGAATGCCGTGGCCAAGTTCGTGAGCCATTGTCATCACATCACGTGCTGTGCCTTGATAGTTGAGTAAAATGAGTGGATGGTGATTTGGTGTGATGAATGAACAAAATGCACCGGCCTGTTTACCGGCGCGAGAGCCGATATCAATCCAGTTTTTATCTATAAACTCTTTAGCGATTTCTGCGAATTTAGGATCAAAATTTTTAAAAGATGAAATGACGATTTCCTGTGCTTGTTCGTAAGTATATTTTGGAGTTTTGTCTTCGATTGGCGCGTAGCGATCGTAATCAAAAAGTTCTTCATAACCCAATAGATCGCGCTTGTGATGGTAAAAATCCTGAACAATAAAATAGTTGTTTTTTACAGTGTTGCTTAATTGATCGACAGTTGATTGCGATATTTGGTTATCAAGATGACGCTCGGCTTCGGGGCTGGAAAAATTGCGAAATCTGTCGTTGATCTTTTTCTCTTGTAACAGAGTATTTGTAATAAAAGCCAAGCGACGGATTTCTTCTTTTAAACCGGTGGTAACGGCGGATGCCGCGTTTTTCCTTTTATCTCGATCGCTGTCATATAAGATGCTTAAAATCTCGGCCTCGGAAAAATCTTTATCGTCTCCATCTATCTTAAAAACTTTAGCCGCCATTTCTTGTTCAAATAATCTGCAAAAAGCTTGGCCGCCGGTAAGAGATTTTGCGGTCATGATTTTTTCTTCGGGTTCGGATAATTGATGAGGTTTATAATCTTTTAGGATTCTTAAGTAATGGCTAAACTTTTTCAGCTCGGGATTTTTGATTAGAGCTTCCAGTTTTTCTTGTGGCAGTTCGAGAATTTGGATATCGAAAAATAACAAAGTCTGCATTAATTTTTCGTATTCGGATTGAATCTTTTGGAGGAAGGCGCCGTTTTTTGGATCTGATGTATCCGCTGAGTAGTTTAGATGAGCGAACGCGCCGATTTTTGTTATCTGTTCCAGTATATCGTTATAGCTAGTTAAAGCCTCCAAAAAAACAGCCAATGAGATATTTGAATTGTTGATTTTATCACGAAATTTATTTGCAAATGCTTCCGCTTTTTGATGTACATCTTGAATTTGCGCGGCGATGTTTGGGTCGTCGATACCTGTGAAAAAATCTGTTAAATCCCATTTGGGAAGGTTTTGTGATTCTAAATCCATAATGCGTTGATGTTACAGTTTTGTGCTTGGTTTTGCAATTTTTACTAAATTAAAAAGCCCTCGTAAGAGGACTGAGAAATTACCGACCGCAAGATTGCGGGTCGGGATCCTTAAACGAAGTACTAGGAGGCGGATTTGATAAGCCGTTTTGGGAAACGTGCTGAGGCGATTCCCGGCCCACCGCTTGGCTTTTCGCTTGGCCTTTCGCTTGGTCTTTCGAGCACAGCGCGTCTTTCGCTGAACCCGTAAACCTGCACCGTATCTTGCCCTATCCGCAAAGGCTCTAGGTAAGACTTGGCATTTACAGCATCGGCTACTGCATAAACCCGTTTTACGTCGGTTTGCGCTGTCACGTAAAGACGGCGCCTTAGAGGTTTTAGCTCCGGAGCAAGGTGGTAAGGGCTCGTTATGTAATCAGATCGAACCAACTTACCAAAATGAGAGCGATAAATCACCATGCCAACATTTGGCGGGAACGGCGGGCCATCACTTTTTAGCATCGAATTCAGATGTTCATCATCAAACCCTTCAATAACTTGTCTTATCGCAAGTAGCGACAAACTGTGGGTCACCGAAACGAACAAGGGTGCAACAAGACCGGAATCATTTACAAGACTGCTCATGAATTCCAGATACTTTTTTGAGCGCTCCACCACCTCCGGCATGTTTTCGCCGGTTGGAGTTTTGCGTTGCATGTGCACCGGTAAGTGCATCTCATTACAGGCCCAGTTTGCTATGCTTGGTGCATAAATCGCCAAATTGCTACTTAAAGCATAAGCCAACGACCTAATCTTGATTTGGTCGGGAGGAAGCGAGGGCTCGCTCTTTTCCAATCGCCTGTACTTTGCAATAAAGCACTCCAGAAAATTCGACATCAGCTCGGCGCTGGTCTCCTTAATGTACTGGTCGAACCAAGACACGGGATCCATCATCAGCGCATCTCGGATGCTGTTTGTGGGAGAGATGTTCTCACCATCCTCACAGGCGACATTCAGAGAGATATATTGCAACAGCGTATCGTGACGACATTGCATTTCTGCGTTTGGTTTGTGTGGAACCAATTGGTCGCATGTTCGCATTGCAGCTTCTTTAAAGCTGTAATGACGGCGCTCGTCCAACAGATTGGATGCATAGGTGCAGCCCACACAGAATCCTGAGCTTTCCAACATGATATGGGCAGTTTGCCTTGATCGCTCTGCCATTGAAAAGCCCAGAAAATCTATGACTTTACTCGTTTTGAGCACGTGACCACCAACCATCTTTTTTAATAGGTCGCCGGTAAGATATACCTCTACGCGCCCTTGAGCGGAAAGCCTTGAATCCCTGCTGCCGGCTCTTCGCACCGGAGGAAATGAATCGGATTCGTAGGATTCATTTCTTAACTTATTCCATCTACTGTTGGCGTGGCGAAGAAAGATCAAGATTGCTCCATCGGGAAATTGAATGTGTTCCATGGTCCCCCCCCAGGGATTTTGCGGTTACCTGTTTATAAGCATTTTTGTAAGTTGTCAAAGGCGCTTAAGTACATTTAATTTAGCCTATTATAAATTTTGATATATGTCAATCAATGGAGATAAAAAGCCTAAATTTACATTAAAATAAATAATTTATCCACCTATTTATAAGCAAAATAAAAAAGTCGATTTTAAACGACTTTTTTACAAGATGAATTTTTATTTAGTTTCCAAGGTAACAGATGTCATTACGTCGCCGATGGCAATTTTTTTGACTACATCCATGCCGGATGTTACGCGACCAAAGATAGAGTAATTTGGCGGAAGCGGGTTATCGCCGAGCATGATGAAAAATTGCGAACCGTTTGTGTTGGGGCCGGCGTTTGCCATTGCAACTATACCCTCTTTGTATGGGAGGTTAACAGTATCATCTTCGAATTTATAACCCGGGCCTCCGGTTCCATTTCCATTTGGATCTCCGCCCTGTATAACAAAGCCCGGTTCCACGCGATGGAATTTGAGACCATTATAAAAACTGCGTTCGGTTAAATAGACAAAGTTAGATGCGGCCTTGGGGCCTTCTTTGGGAAGGATCTCGAAAACAATATCTCCCTTTGTAGTTTTGATGCGAACTTGTTTGTTTGCAAGTTGCGCCTCGGGTAAGACGCCCGGGAAAGCAAGAGTCTCCGGAGCTTTTGGTTCTGGCATAGTAGTTTCTTGTTTAGGTTTAGATGATTCTTCGGTTGGCGGGAGAGCTTCTGCGGGCTCTGCGGGAGGAGTTGAACTTGGCGCTTCCTCGATATTTGCCTCCGGTGGGGCTGATGCATCGGCTTCGGGGATTAATGCATCCATTGGCGGGCTTGGGTTAGCTGCTTGTTGATCTGAACTGCCCGGTACTTTGTATTTATCGAGTGATACCGGTGAATCGGATGGCTTGCATCCGGCGCCGATAAGGACGGCGGAAATTAAAAGCGTTGTAAATAGTAATCCATATTTCATAGTATGTGCATCTTATCCTCTGAACTTGGGTATGAAAAGTGGAAAACTATTTTTACGTTAATGACATTTATCCGTTTATAACGTTAATCCGTTTATAACGAGTTAAGCAGTGCTTAAAAAACATCGTAAACTCGTTATGAACAGCCTGTCCCGTTGCATAACGGGGTTATGAACCTTATGAACGGACTGTGTGTAGTTCTAAATTTCCCAATGGAAATTTTGATCTCCCGGGATGCCGTGGATTGCTATTTGGGTCATGAGATCGGATTGCTTCCATGTGTCCATGGCTTTTTGGAGGTGGAGCTCCATGCCTTCTGTCTTTGATGATAAGTCGCGACCCGCTTCATTGCGGATCCAGATTTGCGCGGGCTCATCCTCGCCCGGCATGTAGACCAAACGAACCATGATAGCTTTAGAGTCTGATGATTTTAAAATTCGTTTTGCGATATTGCGCGCTATAATTGGCGCGATTACTTTGGCCTTGTGCCAGTCATAGCCTGACGAATTTGGTATACATGGCAGTGCGGAACCGTAAGGTTGGGCGCAGAGCCCGGATTGGCCGATTGCGGTATTTAGGTTGTGATAGTCGGATGCGCCAAGTGGATTGATGTGGAGTTTGTAAGATTCGACAAGATTCTGTGATTCGATAACTTTGGTAATTTCTTGGCGAACACTGCCCAAGTCTTGAGTGCCATGATCGATGCGAATTGTTATTTCCAGATCCTTACTTCCTCCGCGTGTCACGGTTACTCCACCTACTCGGCTCATCCAAAACCATTCCGGATCTTCGGCTCGCTTATCCTCTAATGTTTGTGCGATTTTGTTGGCGAGATGCTGAACCAACGGAATTTGCGACTCGCTTTCTTTAGTTGCGTAACCAAAAGCCGTAACCGGGTCGATGCAGGCTTGGCGAGCGTGCATGATGCGCTCACTGGGGATCTTTTCTAAAGCGATGAAAGGCTCAAGGCCTTCCGGTATGCCGTATTTTCCAAGGATGCGACGAACGCTCGCGGATACGTCAAAATCAGCAGTGGATTGGAGTTCGCCGGCTACAAAAAGAGCCCCGTGACCTCCGGAAACCGAAATATGCACACGGCTATCGGGGTCGCGTTTTAGATATTCATCAACAATGCCCGCGGCAATTATGTCGCAGAGCTTGTTTGGTTCAGCCAAAAATGGGCAATATCCGCTTTGCATGGCCAAACATTAGCGAACCAAATTGACTGCGTCAACTTAAAGTACATGGTCCTTGGTACATGGTCCTGGCTTCGATCAACGCCAGGACCATGTACGTAGGACTTAGGACGATATGCTATAGTTCTTCCACATCTCTTAAAAAAGATATTTTTGGCAGTTCCTTTTTGGGTTTATTGGATTTCCAAACAGAGGTGACCTTGACCTCGTCGCTCGTCCTGCGTCCCGCGTCCCGCGACTTACGGTGGCGGTTGCCAAAGCGGTCGAGTTCTATTGTGGGTTCTTCGTAATCATCTCCCCAGCCTGAATCTTCATCTCCCCAGGATCGTTGCGATGATGAGATGGATGTGGAACGACCAAGCTGTTCGGATTCGGTAAGATTACCGGGGAGCTCTTCCAGAAACATTGATGGACGACAAATGCTCATTGCGTCGTAACCGGCCACTTGAGGGTATGAGAGGTATAAGCGATTTCTGGCACGAGTGGATGCCACATAGAATAGACGACGCTCTTCTTCGATTGCGCCTTCTTCCTCGAGGGCTCGTGGTGATGGGAAGCCTTGGTTGGTGAGATGAATGATGAAGACCGTGTCCCATTCGAGACCTTTAGCTTGATGGATCGTGGAGAGGATCAATCTTTCGTCGTCGCTCGTCCCACGTCCCGAACGTCCCGCGTCAGAACCCTTTTCGCGGCGGAAGGAGGCATCATCTAAAGTTGCGTCGGCGAGGAAGGAGGCTGTATCAGGGTAAGCGTCGGCGAAGATGGCGAGTTGTTCCAAATCTTCGAGGCGATCGCGCCAATCGGGGTACTCGGCTTCGAGGTGAATTTTATAGTTATCGGAATTAGCGACAGCGCGGACCATGGCGCCCGGGGTTGCATCTATCATTCCCGCAAATACACTTTGTACATCCGCCCAGCCAATTTGCGCGCGCGCCGGGATGTTTACTTGAGTTGAGATAATGGCAACTTCTTTAGATTCGGACTCGCGGACTTGTTCGAGGATTACGGCGCACGTTGCGGCACCGATGCCGGTTTGCATGCTTAAGACACGGAGCCAAGCCGGTTCATCTTTGCCGTTTACTTGCAGGCGCATGTAAGTGAGTACGTCTTTGATGTGCGCGCGCTCGAAGAATTTTAAGCCTCCGCGATATTCAAAAGGCAGTTCGTGTTTCATAAGCTCGAACTCCAGAGCTTGAGAATGAGATGAAGCACGAAAAAGAATTGCCATCTCCGAAAGTGAAACACCCTGAGATTTGAAAGCCAGGATTCTATCGACAATATTTTTTGCTTCTTGGCGGGCGGAAGGGCAGGCTGTGACGATAGGTTTGACACCGGGGTCTTTGAGGCCGATTAGGTTTTTTTCGAATTGATTTTCGTTGTAACTTAATGATGCGTTCGCAAGATCCAGAATTTGCGGAGTGGATCGGTAATTGGAGACCAGTTTAAATATTTTGGAATCCGGCCATGTATCGGGGAAAGATAAAATATTTTTTACATCAGCCCCGCGAAAAGCGTAAATTGATTGCGCGTCATCCCCTACGACGAAGACATTCTTGTGCGCTTTGCCAAGCTCGCCGATTATTCGGGCTTGGAGGGCGTTTGTATCTTGATACTCGTCGACCAAGACATATTGAAAACGTGTACTGATTTGGCTGGCGATTGCCGGTTGTGTTTCCATGAGTTTAAGCCAATTCCAAAGCAGATCATCAAAATCCATTGCATTGGATTGTTGTTTGCGTTTTTGATACTCGGAGCAAACCCAATCGATGTCGCCCGTACAATCCATGAAGTTTGGATGCTTTAACTCTATAGCTTCTTTGATGGGAGTGCTGGTGTTGCGGGAGTATGAGTAGATGTTTTTAAGAACCGAGGCCGACGGAAAACGGCGGGCTTTGGGATCAATCTTTGCATCTTTCAGCACTGCCTTCATGAGCGCTTTTGAGTCGGACTCGTCGAGTATGGAGAAGCTTGGCGTGTAACCAACCGCTCCGGCAAAAGACCTAAGCAAGCGATTGGCGACAGCGTGAAAAGTTCCACCCCAAACTCCTTTGGCCTCGGGGCCAACGAGCATGCTGATGCGATCCAACATTTCGCGGGCGGCTTTGTTGGTAAAAGTAAGCAGGAGGATGCTGCGTGGGTCTACGCCTTTTTCCAGCAGATAAGCTACACGATACGTGACCGTGCGAGTTTTACCCGAGCCAGCACCGGCCAAAACCAAACAAGGGCCGTCGCCATGCAGGACCGCATCAAGCTGTTCTTGATTTAACTCTGAAGAGAAATCGATATTTTTCATACAAAAGAAGTCATAACGGTAAACGTCTTAAAGTCATAACGGGCTGTAATATTCTTGCGTTATGACGTTAGGACTTTATGACGTTACGACCTTGCTTGGTAGAGCATATCAAGCCCTCTCGGTTGGCACAACGGTTGATAAACAGGCGTGAAGCTTGGCTAATGACAAATCCGAAGGAATGTGTCATACTCTGGCTCGAGGAGGTTGAATGGAACTCCACCAATTAGACACGTACCTTAAAGCAAAGCTGTCACCAAAAAATTACGACAGATCCACATATACTGCCCAGTTGATGCTCTCGGTAGCAAATAAATTTGACTTTGATCCAAAACTTGGCCAACTAGCCGGAACACTTCACTTGGTTTCCAGACAAATGAGTTATGAGGCGATGGTCAGCTATGTCGAGGCTCACGATAGAAACCTACTTAAACGCATCCCCAAAGAGTGTTTAGGAATATATCATCTTACGGGGCCTGCCAGTGCTTGGTTCGCGTTTGAGGTATTAGATGAGAGAAGTGATGATGTGTTTAGAGGAATTCGTGACCACACATTCCTTTATAGAGATCCTTCGAATTTAGCAAAAAGCCTGCATATTGCGGGAATAATTGCCGCGGCCGATCAAAACGATCCAAGAACTGCTGTGCTTGTATGTGATTTTTTGTCCGGACGGATGGAAAAGGTACTAAAAACTCTTAACGGACGCGATGTGCGGAGTTTAGAGAAAACAGGTGCCAATGTTCGCCGTTTGGCCCGGATAACCAATCCGGACCACAGAGGAAATAACTCCTAGCTCACCCTCACTCTCGAGGGTTTTTAATTTCTTGCCACTCCCCTTCTTCCAGATCTTCGAGCTTCACTTTGCCGATTTGGGTGCGGAGCAAATCCGTAACCCATAAATCCATGTAACCAAACATACGGCGGAGTTGGCGTTTTTTACCTTCGGCAAGTGTTATTTTGAATGTATTTTCACCAAGATATAAGGCTTTCTTTGCAACTAAAAATTCTCCATCGCTGGTGATTCCTTTTTTTAGACAACTTAAAATATCGTCGGCCCAAAGTTTCTCATTGTCTTTTGCACCCTCTTTAGCAAAGGCAAAGCTCAGCTTAGCTGACGGGGATATTTTAGTCGCAGGGGATTTATTCGGACTGCGATTAAAATTGGGGGAATTGGGTTTTACCGTAACTTCGTAGACTTTTTCGTGATGATAGCGAGGGTGCGTGGCTTTTAATGCATAGTCGCCATCATTTGTGAGAATCACCAAGCCGCGGCTATCTTTATCTAAGCGGCCAACAACAAAAAGGCGCTCGTCGATATCGACAAGATCAAAGATGTTTTTTTCGCCTTTAAAGCGTCGATTCGTGCAAGTGTAACCGGCCGGTTTGTTTAGTGCTATATAAATTTTTTCAGCTTTTGAATTGAGAGGTTTTCCATCTATTACTATCTCATCATCATCAGATACTATTTGACCAATTTCCGCAACTTTTCCATTAACGGTTACCAATCCTTCGCCGATCAACTTTTCGGCAGCGCGACGAGAGCAAAACCCTGATTCGGCGATTTTCTTATGGAGACGCATATACAAATAAATAACAAATTATAAATAATAAATAACAAAGCGAGTTGAGTTTTTATCTTTATTATTTTTTATTTGTAATTTATTATTTGTTATTTGCGAGTTTACTCGCCATAGGCTTTCCAGCGGTTTAGTTTGTGCTCCTCGGCGTTACGAGCGTAGTAGATATTTCCTTCTTCGTCGTGGAGATAGAAGTAGTAATTATTATCTGCAGGGTTTAGCGCGGCATCGAGTGCTTCTTTGCCGGGGTTGCAAATTGGGCCAGGTGGCAAACCTTCGTTTCTGTATGTATTATAGGCGGAAACCGTTTCCAAATCATCAAGCGTTGGGCGTGGATTGTTGGCACCGGTGACATAGTTTACCGTAGCATCTGATTGCAAACGCATACCGATTTTAAGTCTATTTAAAAAGATACGGGCAATATTACGACGCTCTTCGGGATTACGACCTTCTTTTTCGACGATGGATGCCAGGGTTATAACCTCGTGTAATGTTCGGCCCTGAGCAGCGGCTGTTTCAGCAAAACCTTCGGTTTTATTCTCGAACTCACTCAATTGCTTAAGCGCGATTCCAAGCGGGAGTTGATCTTTCCAGACACGATAAGTATTGGGGAAAAGATAACCTTCGAGCGAAGTTCCCTCGGGTAAATCTTTTAGAAATTCAAATTGATCCTCCAAACCTTTGGCGAAAGATTTTTTAATACGCGTATCCCCCACCAAATCACTTACTGATGTTGCCGAAACACCTTCTAAAATTAATTTAGATTGCCAATCATCCAAAGTTTGACCTTCGATGAAACGTAAAGTTATTTCGTCGCGTTTGGGACCTTGTGATATTTGCCTGGCGATTTGCTTGTATGATGAACCCGGGGAAAGCTCGTACTCGCCAGGAATGGCTCGCTTGGCCGTATCATTAAATAAAGCAAAAAGTTGATAACCGTAAGCGGAAGTAATTATACCTTTTTGATTAAGCAGAAGAGCTATATCGCTTATTGAATTATCTTTTTCGATAGTGATTTTTAAAGTGAACTCGGCAGGTGCCCCGATGTAAGCAGATGGAAAAAACCAAGCAGTAAAAATGCCGGCGATTAAAAGAAGAACTCCAATAAGAAATAGAAATTTACGCATAACAAATAGTATTTGGTAGAAGGTATATAGTATTTTGCGATTTATAAAATGAACCGTTAGTTTAACCTAAGTTATTCTGCCAAATACCAGATACAAATTACAAAATACTGATTGTGATTGGTTATTTAGTTTTTAATGGGTTTCCTTACGGCTTTGTGGCCAAGGCGTACCAAGGCAAATGATAGCAGACCAAGGGCAATACCGCCAAGTATATCCGTTGGGTAATGGACCCCAACTGCGATGCGGCCGATAATAACACCCAATGTGATCAATAAGCCGATGCGCCCGGCTGTTTTGTTTACAAAATAAAGAGCCGCGGTTAATGCAATAGCCGAGGTTGTGTGAGTAGAGGGAAACGATGTTGTAATTGGAACCGGAACCAAGGTTAGAACTTCTTGGATGGCTAAAAAAGGACGTTCACGCATAACCAGCATAGAGATAAATTCTGAACCAAAAATTCCCAAACCTAAAGACCATAAAGCCTCTTTTACGCCATGGCGCTCTATTGTGGATCCGTATGCCCAAAGCCAGGCTAAAACAGGAAAAAATAAAAATATCCAAACTCGAGCAAGAGCAATTGCCATCCACTCGCCTATTTCCGATGCAATAAAAATTTGTTGCACAAGCAATACTATTTCCGAATCGAACATGTGGGTATTATAGCACATTGTCTGAACCTTGATTCACACGATTATAATGATTAGCTTGATTATCAGTTTACTTATCTATTATTGATCAAGGTTCAAGGTACTTATTCGGATAATCGCAATACTTTGCAATTGGGCACCGGTAACACTGGGGTTTGCCGGGTTTGCAGATATCACGGCCAAATGGAACGAAGGTTAGATTAATAACGGACCACGATGATTTTGGCACCAGATCCGCTAACTCTTTTTCCACTTTTAAAGCATCTTTGCCTTTTGCCCAACCTAAACGGCGGCTGATTCTGAAAACATGAGTATCGACTGCGATTGCAGGCTTGTTAAAACAGACACTAAGCACGCAACTAGCCGTTTTGCGCCCAACACCGGGTAACGTTACAAGCTCTTCCATTGATTCAGGTACTTTGCCATCATGATAGGCGATAATTTTTTGCGCTAAAGCTTTGAGTGATTTGGCTTTATTGCGATACAAGCCGATTGTATTCATTGCTTTGGCGATATCGTCAACATTAGAGTCGGCGAGCTTTTTCCAGGTGGGAAACTTTTTACGAAAAGCGGGAAAGATTTTTAAGACCTGAGCATCTGTGGTTCTGGCGCTCATTATTGTAGCAATTAAACTATCGGCCGGATTACCCAAATCCATATCCGCTTTTTGCGGGTACTTGCTTTTTAAAATTTTTAAGACTTTTACCAGGTCTTTTTTCATATCCAATGTAATTAATAACCAATAACCAAGCTCCAATAATCAATAAATCACCAATATCCAAGTATCAATAACCAATTAATAACCATAATAGACAAAAAAACAGTTGGTGATTTGGTTATTGATTATTGGTTTTTTATTGATGATTGTTTTGTTGGTGATTGGTTATTTTTAGATTAATGTTCTACCGATCATTTCATCGGGTTGGGGCAAGCCCATGAGGCGAAGGATGGTTGGAGCAACGTCGGCGAGCATGCCGGCGGGCGGGGTCATGCTTAAATCTCCGCCGATTACATCGCCGGTTGGGGCTTTCATGCCTTCGAGTTGTTTACCGATAATTAAGAATGGCACAGGGTTGGTTGAATGTTCTTTATCTATTTCGCCCGTAGTAAGGTTAACCAGCTCTTCGGAGTTGCCGTGGTCGGCGGTTATTAAAACTATGCCACCCACCGCCAAAGCGGCGTCGATTATTCGCCCAACTTGTTTATCTATGGATTCGTGGGCTTTAATTGTGGCTTCGAGATTCCCGGTGTGAGCTACCATGTCGGGGCTGGCAAAATTAGCTACGATAAAATCGTAGCCATTGCCCGCTATCTCTTTGACTATTCGATCTGCGATTTGCACATTGGCCATTTCCGGGGCTTTGTCGTAACTGGAAACGCGCGGGGAAGGAATGATAACTCTATCTTCGCCTGAGAATTCATCTTCTATCATTCCATTTAGAAAAAATGTGACGTGGGCATATTTTTCCGTTTCAGCTACGTGCAACTGCCTTAATCCGGCATCGGATATTGTTTTGGCAAGGCAATTGGTTATGGATTGCGGTGGAAAAGCGACCTCGACCGGTAGATCTTTTTCGTATTCCATCATGGTTACCATGTGAAAATTTTCCAATGGAGCGCGTTCAAATTTATCAAAATCAGGCAAAGATAATGCCTTGCTTATTTGACGAGCACGATCGGGGCGGAAGTTGAAAAAGATACAAGAATCACCACTTTTAATTGTAGCTTTTGGTTTATTACCTTTTTTTATTACAGTGGGAATAAATTCTTCATCGTACACACCTTTGGCATAAGATGCTTCTATTGCCTCCACGGCGGATGGAGCCTCTTCTCCCACGCCTTTAACCATGGCATCGTGCATCTTTTGTACACGATCCCAGCGGTTATCGCGATCCATAGCATAGAAACGGCCTCCGATTGTAGCTATTTCACCAACTTTCAGCTCTTCGATTTTATTTTCCAGTTCTTTAATAAAGGTAACTCCGCTGTTATAAATTGTATCACGGCCATCGAGAAACGCATGGATTGCAACGTTTTTAAATTTATTACGGTTGCACAGATCCAAAAGCGCGTAGAGATGATCTATATGCGCGTGAACACCGCCCGGCGAACATAACCCCACAAGATGTAATGTACCTTTATTTTGTTTGGCATGATTTATGGCATCAATTAAAATTTTATTTTCAAAAAAACTACCGTCTTCGATGCTCATGTTTATGCGCGGTAAACTCTGAAAAAAAATACGCCCGGCACCGATAGTAAGATGGCCCACTTCGGAGTTTCCCATTTGCCCCCAAGACAAGCCCACAGCCTCACCCGAGGCACGAATTGTCATTGCGGGATAATGCTCGATTATATTTTTAAATATTGGCATGTTGGCACGCGTGATAGCATTACCATCCGAAGCCGGCGCAACGCCAAAGCCGTCTAATATAAGCAGTACAATTGGTTTGGGACGATCCATAATATTTAATAAATTAATTTCGAACCAGATTCTTACCGGTCATACTTTTTGGAATCGGCACACCCATGAGATTCAGAATCGTTGGCGCGATATCAGCCAGGGTACCGCGACTGAGGCGTTTGTTCTTTACCGATTTGCCGATTAAAATAAATGGCACGGGGTTGGCATTATGATGTGTATCCGATGAACCATTTTTTTCTATTACCTCCTCGGCATTACCGTGGTCTGCGGTAATAATACAAATACCATCAGCTTTTTGCACCGCATCAACAATAACTCCAAGCGCCACATCAACCGCCTCGCAAGCTTTGACGGTTGCTGAAAAATTACCCGTATGAGCCACCATATCAGGGTTGGCGATATTCGTGCAAACAAAATCATAGCCTTTGTTTACAGAAGCGGCAACGGCCAGTGCGATTTCTTTAGCTCGCATGCCGGGTACTTGATCGAAAGTTTTTACGTGGTGTGATTGAATGCGTTTTCTATATTCGCCAAAACGAGGGCTATCATAACCGCCATTAAAGAAATACGTTACATGAGCGTATTTTTCCGATTCGGCGATATATATTTGTTTTTTGGTTCTTAGAGCCTCTACCAAAGTGTCGGATATTTCGTGATGAGTAAATGCGGAAATTGCATGGTCGAGCTGTTTACCAAACTCTGTAAGAGTCACGAATAATAAATCGGGTATTTTTTTACCTCGTGTAAAACCAGTACCGTTTTTGCCGTTAAAATGCCTGGAAATAAACGGCTTGGCCAGTTGACGGGCTCTGTCGGATCTAAGATTCCAAAACACAACCGCATCTCGTTCTTTGATGTGCAGTGGATGATGATCGTTTTTAATTACGGTGGGTTTGACAAACTCATCACTCTCGCCCCTGGAGTATGCATGCTCTATTGCTTCGGTAGCGCTGTTGGCTTTTGTGCCAATGCCATGGACAAGCGCATCATATGCCAACTTTGCGCGATCCCAATTGTGGTTGCGATCCATGGCATAGAACCGCCCCATTACTGTAGCGATTTTTACATATTTTGGTAATTTTGATTCCAGTTCATTCAATAGCTTGATAGCATGGTAAGGGTTTGTATCTCGGCCATCCGTAAAAATATGCAGAGCGATATCTTTTACCTTGAGTTTTTGCATTAAATCCACCAGACTTAAAATATGATGGATAGAGGCATGAGCGCTTTGAGAATTAGTAAGCAAACCCATTAAATGAAGTGTGCTTTTATTTTTCTTTGCGTGTTCCGCCGCTTGTTTTAATGCTGTGTTTTTATAGAACGAGCCGTCATTAATCGCCTTATTGATTATTAATTTATCGGACATAATAGGGCGACCGGCGCCGATGGTTTGGTGCCCGGCCTCGCTGTTACCAACTTCGTAATCGGGCAGGCCAACCGCGTCGCCATCTGCGCGGAGTTTGGTTGTGGGGTAGGTACGAGAATATAGCCGATAGTTTGGCATCTTGGCACTTTTGGGCGCATTGCCAATTTTTTTATTGGTTAGACCAAACCCATCTATGACTACCAATACGATTGGTTTATTTTCGAGTTGTTTTTCGATTTTTTTAGGCATAAGTTTTACTTTGCGGGCAGTTATTTATCGAGGATCATGTATAAAAAACTATCATCATCCAATAAGTATTAATTATTTTACAGCTAAAACATGGATGTAACAAGTGGATTTTTGGCTAAATATAGAAAAATTGTATTGTTTGCCATTTAACAGGATTTTTGTTATTTACCCTTGACAAAAGGGCTAAATTATGCTAAGTTAACACATCGTCTCAAATTGGGCGATTGCCCTTTAACAAGAAAATAGACTCAAAAAAGAGATAAAGGAGAATATCATGTCTCGTGCACGTAAACCCATCAGCAAGTGGGCCGATGCCGGCCAACCGATTCCCACCCCCGGACAAGCACCGTCACCCGCTCCCAAGGCGCCCCCGAGTGATGCGGATGCGAGTTCTGCAGAGTTGAAAATTCTGCAAGATGCGCTCGATAACACAACAAAAGAGTGCAGACGGTTGACCACGGAACTCGAGGGCCGACAAGGTGCCCACGAGGAAGCTCTGAAAGAGAAAGAGCAAGCTCTTCGAGCGGCCGAAGAAAAAATCGACCGTATCGAACGAGAGCTCTCCGAGGCCAAGTCTGCGCTCGGTAAAACCGGCGACGATACTTACGAGCATCTCATTGGTGAGCGTGAGAAGGTAGAGGCTGAGTGCAAACGGTTGCAAAACGAGTTGGTAAAGGCTCGGGCTGAAGCAACGGAAATCGCGAATGTTCGAGATGCGTTGCGTCGAGAGCTGAACGAGGAGAAGGCAAAAAGTGCCAACCTCCAAAAACAGCTCGACGGCGTCGATGAGAAACTGAACAATCTGCAAGCGGAGATGAGTGGTAAAAAACTCATCGACGCGGCGCAGTACCAACTCATCGCGCAAATTCTCAATGAGTTGAAAGCTCTCGACCCACAAGGAATCGGGGTTGATGAGAAAATCATTCAACGCATTACCGATGTAATCACCAAGCTCAAGACTCGCGTAGCACAGCTTGAAATCGAGAAGCGCGACCTTTTGGCGGCAGGTGGTGCAAGAGCAGATCATAGCGCTTTCCAGGCCGAAATCGATCGGCTGAATGAGCGTTGCACCCAACTCGAGCGCATCAAGGATCATGCTCTTGCGGAAAAGAGCTCAGCAGAGCAAGCGTCGCAGGATCTGCAGCAAAAACTGCAGGAAGCCTACGATCGAGCTAAGCGCGAGGAAGCTCGTGCGAAAGCACTGGAAGGCCAACTTGGCACTACCGTGCAAGAGCGCGATAAGGCAAAGGCCTGGTTCGATGAAGCGGAAAAACTGCTGGTTAAACTTGATCCGGATACCAGCGGTCCGTTGGACAAACGGAACGATCGGATCATTGCCAGAGTGGACTCCGCAGTTGCCAGTACGAAAGTCACGCCTCGGCGGGCATTCAAGGAACCTTTGGTTCTTTTGGCACTGGTCGTGGCACTTATTGCCGGCGCTTTGACGAGTTACTTGTTTGTGACTCGCGCGATGCCGGCGATGATGGGTCCGGGAGCCGCGGCTTCGGCTAGCGGATCCGTACCCGAGGAAGTTGCAGAGGACGTACCGCTAGCGCCGGTTGAAACCACAGTGCAGAACACGGTGGGTGCGCCGGCAACCGTACCCGAGTCCTGTTACCCGGTGAACGCTCAAACGGTTTCGCTGTTCTTTGGCCAACAGCTGATAGATGGCAAAATCTTTGGGCGCGTTCCCAAACTCAAGGCGGGGCAGAAGCGCATCAAGTGCGACACTGACCCTGTCTATGATGATGTGAACAAACAGACCGATGTTTCGGGGTGCAAAGCTTGTATCCCCTACGAGCCGGGCACTTACAATGCCAGTGACTTGATGGGTAGCATCTTCCCGCAAAGTGATGCCACCTGTTACGTGGAACCTACGAACTACAGATTCCACAGCTGGCCAAGCGGAAAATCAATCCGCTTCGATTGCAGCAAGGACGCACCGTATGATGCGGTGCGGAACTGCCGTGATGTGAGCGGTTGCAGTATCATCATTCCCGACCCTACGGCCGAATGATGAGCCCGTGACCAAGTAGTTAACCCTTACCCCGTAGAATTGCTAAACTAAGCGATTCTACGGGTTTTTAATTACCTTGATTTACCACTCGTCTGAACCTTGATTAAACTTGATTCATCGCGTTTTACGCGATTCACGCTCATATTAACTTGATTACTGCATATAGAGATAATTATACTCTAAAGTAATCAAGTAAATTAAGTTGATAATCGGTTTGATAATCAAGGTTCAGACAATGGTTGACTGATAGAGCAAAATATGGTTAATTGGGTTATTGTAAAACAAACAATAAAGCTCTTTCGACAAAAAGCCGTGGGGGAAAAATGGGACACAGTGAAACAAGAACGCTTGTGTTGAGATTTGAAGATGGCACAAAAGAAAAGGGCGTGATTACAACCGATCATGATAAAACCAAGATACGTATTCTTCTACCTTATTTGAATTCGGGCGCGCTGATGCGCTACGTGATAAATTACGAGAATAGCTACACCGAGTCGCCTGTCTGCGAAGCTGAAGTTGTTTGCATGGAGAATGATCCCGAACAAAAAATAGGTGAACCTCTTAGTATCAGAGTCATTCTTAAATGCTCGGATTCCGCCCTTGCCACACTACCTAATGCGGGGATGCATATTTCACTCATGCCGAAAGGCAAGAAAGCCATCTTCAATTCAAAATGCATTGGAGCTGATCCGAACAGCTCAACCTTTTGTGTTGTTTATAAAATGTACCATGTTATTGTGGGCTATACAGCCGATCTTTTTGCTGCAAATGGTATTGTTCACAATGTCACAATTGATGAAGCTCGGTTGTGCTACCTAAGCGAAGACTCAAATACGGCGGAATGCGTACTGTCTTCGGCGAGGATTGAAGACCTTGAGGAAGATGACCCTGATAGCAAAACCATCGTTGATCATGGTGCAGTGACGAAAGAAGCTGAGGAAAAGAAGGAAGAGCCGGCAAACCATCTTCCCGACGATATACCAAGCCCCGAAACCACACCACCGGATATCGAAAAATCCTTGCAAGAAGATGATTTGATATTCGATGAAGAGAGCTGCAAAGCCGGGGCACAAGGTCCAACCGATCCCGGTGTGAAAAAATCTGATACCCCCACACAAACTGCAGAGCAAGAACAGGTTTTTCAAAAACCATCTCATTCGGCCTTGGGTAAGGGCACAAAAATAACGTTGCAGTTGTTAATCGGTTTACTGTTTTTGGTGGCCATAGTGATTGCCTTGGTACCCAATAGAATCACCGGTTCCCTGATTACAGTAGCCTCTTCAGGATCAGTTTCTGCGATTGCAACATCCACCGCATCTTCTACCGAGATTGAAAACAATCCCAACAGCACAGTATTGGTGATGATTTCAGAGGAATCAAAGCCAAAAACAATTCCCATGACCCCTAAAAACTTGCGAGCGTTTTACTTTCAAAGCAATCCAGGCAAGATGCTCGGAAGCGTAATTGGAGACGCACAACCAAATAGACTCGGGATTTTGTGCGAAACAAAACCCGAGTATGAAGCCAAGAAAAAAACCAGCGACGTGAGTGATTGTAAGATAACGATTCCTAAAAATGCAAAACCCGGAGTCTACAAGCTTACAGCCAAGAATTCACGGGCATGGTTTCACCAAGAAGATCCGACTTGCTTTGTTGAAGCGGTTCTCCCCTACTACAGCTCGCCTGAAGACATCCGTAATGGATTGCGAGTCAATGCGGGAAACTGCGACTGGTGCTTTGACCCTGTGCGTAAGTGCTTCGACTTCTCGAAGTGCACCTTCACTGTTCCGCAGTTCACCGCGGAATAACACAAAACCTCCCAAGGGAGGTTTTTTAAATTGCGGCTTCGTAAGGGCGAACACAAGGTATCGCCCCTACGGGTGCCGGTTTTAATCCAACCTTGGGTCGTGGACTGAGATTTGGATGAGGAGTTCGCGATTGTCGCCCGGTAAGACGGGGGCCGAGCGTTCGAAATTGCACTTTTCACATTTAAGAATAACTTGCGCTATCTCCCCTTTTTTAACTACGACTCCAAACGGTTTCATCATTCCACCGCAAGTTGACTCTCTGTCACCCGGAACATCATCCACGTGCTTAGACCACAAGCAAACCGGGCAGTGGTTGGTGTAGCCGTTGCCTTTAACTGATGTTCCGCATTTTTCACAGATGAAATCTTCTATGGTTCGTTTCATAATTTAATTACCAATTAACGATGATTGAATCGCTGACCCACGCCACACTCCGTATACACTCCGAATGGCACAGCAAGGATACGCCCCTATGGAAATGTTTCAAAATATCCGGTTTCTTCGTAGGGATAGATCTCGTGTCTATCCGTGCTAACACCGAAGGTGGAACTGAGCTGCCTAGTTACATCAGTACGGGCAAACACCCCACTTCGTCATTCGACTGCGAGGGGCGCCGCAAGGATATGCCCCTACGACCGAAGAAATTATTAGTAAAATTGTTAATTGGTAATTATTGTTGCTCAGGTTTCATTATTGGAAAAAAGATAATATCGCGGAGATTGGATTGGCCGGTTAGAAGGGCGAAGATTCTATCTATGCCCATGCCCCAGCCGGTGATAGGAGGGAAACCCATTTCCATTGCTTGAATAAAATCATCATCCAATTCAAAGCTTTCTTCATCACCCGCTTCGCGGAATTCGGCTTGCTTTTGCATGCGTTCCAGCTGATCGATTGGGTCTACCAGCTCGGAGTAGGCGTTTAAGACTTCCCAACCGGCAATTACCAGTTGAAAAGTATCCGCCAAGCGCGGGTCATCGTTACTTCGGCGGGCAAGAGGTTTCATCTCGGTTGTGTGTTTCGTGATAAAGCACGGAGCCACGAGGCCCGGCCTGACGGAGTGTTTGTAGAGTTCGTCAATTAATGTGCCTATGCCTTTTTTATCGATATCTTGAACATCGATTCCCTTGGCTTTGATTACTTGAGCGAGATCTTTTGCCTCGGAAAACTCTAAAACATCGATGCCGGTTTTTTGCTTGATAAGATCTGTTATTTTGTAACGAGGGATTGGCTGGGATAAATCGATGGTATGAGCGGATCCGGTTTTACCTATTACTTCGAATTGAAGTTTGCCGAATGTTTTTTGCAAAACATCACGAAGTAATTTTTCCGTGAAATCCATGTTCCATTCGTAATCTTTATACGCAACGTAATATTCTATCTGTGTAAATTCTTGATGATGCGATGGGTCGGAGCCTTCGTTGCGGAAACATTTAGCCGTTTCAAAAACACGCTCGAATCCCCCGCCGATTAATCTTTTTAGATATGTCTCGGGGGCGATGCGGAGGACCATGTCCATATCGTAATCGTTGTGATGAGTAAGGAATGGGCGGGCTGCGGCGCCGGTTGCAACCGAAGTGAGGATTGGAGTTTCGACTTCGATGAAGTTATTATCTTCGAGATAACGACGACAGTTGGAAAGAAAGATTGAGCGCAGTTTAAAACGCTCGAATGATTCGCGGTTGGCGGCCAAATCCATCTCGCGATGGCGATAGATAAGCTCTACGTCTGTAACGCCGTGGAATTTTTCGGGAAGAGGAATGAGGCTTTTGCCCAGGATTTTGATGGAAGTTGCCCAAATGGTTGGCTCCCCTGTTTTGGTTACACCTTTTTTACCGGTTATACCCAAAAAATCCCCGCGGTCGAGGAGGTCTACGAGCTCGTAATTTTCCGCTCCAACATCATCCACTTTTACTCCGATTTGATGACGGCCGGATTCATCTTGAAGTTGATAGAAAGCCAATTTGCCTATTACGCGCTGAAGCATGATGCGCCCGCAAACACTTGCTTCATCGCCATCTTGGACATTTACAAGTTCGGCGAGTGTGTGAGTTCTGTCGAATTTTGCCGGGTGAGGTTCTATGCCTTTGGTAATTAATGCCTCTCGGCGATTGAGGCGATCTTGTCGCTCGTCTGTTTGTTGTGCCATATCCGCAAATGTTAGCGAAAAAGCTAACATATTGCAATAACCAATAACCAAATTCCAATATCCAATAAATAATCAATGTCTCAATAACCAAATAACCAGTTGGTGATTTTGTGGATTTGGTTATTGGTGATTTATTGGTTATTGGTAGCTTGGTTATTGGTTATTCTCAGAGGGTTGCGAAATCGCAACTTTATAGTTAAGGTTAGGCAGATTACATGGAGGTTCCCGATGAGTACTAGTCAAAAAGCACCTTACATTTGCGGAGCATTGACCGAGCTCGACCCCAAGCATAGGGACGAGGTTAAAGAATTTTATGTGCGCCTTGGCGATGCCTGTAGGGTTGCCATTGGTGTTCGCGGGTTCGTGCCTCATGAGCATTACGACCCTATCAAGAATGCAAGTGCAAAAAATACCGTTGTCTACTCCGCCGAGCGGAGGATTGTTACGGAAGAAACTTCGGTCTTGATTGTTTATGCCATTGAACCATCTTGGGGCGCGGGCATCGAAGTTGGTTGGGCTAACGAGCACCATGTACCAATCTTGGTTCTTGTCCCCGAGGACAAAAAGGTTTCTCGCTTGCTAACCGGCGGGCCAATGGTGAGCGCGGTTATCAGTGTGCGTGATTATGACCACGCGGTGCTTGAGCTCAAGGCTTGGCTTTTGGATTTTAATGAGTCGCGACAAAAGCGAGCTGAAGCGGATGAAAGAATGCACAGATGGGAGATGGCTTCCGAAGATCCATGCAACAAGCACCCGCTTCGTTGTGAAACGCTTGATTCCATAAAAGGAAAAGCTGCCTCAGGTTGAAACCCGCCAAATGTTGGCGGGTTTTTTATACTTTGCTCACATCTTGCCAATTTTTTGGCATTATGATACATTTACGCGACACAAATATACATGGGTTCGTGGTGTAGCCTGGTTAACACGTCACACTGTCACTGTGAAGATCGCCGGTTCGAATCCGGTCGGACCCGCCACGTAAAATGCTCAGCAATAAGCTGGGCTTTTTACTTTTGTATTCATGTGGCGCTGCCAGTTCAAAAAAGCTGAGAGGTTGTTTTTGTGCTCTTAGTTTAAGACAGAAAGAGAGGGTGTGAGAATTACATAAAACAGTGTATCTCATGATACAATTTACTCATGTCTGAAAAACTACCATACAATCCATCTAAAAATCCATTTAGTGATGAATTAGATCATACCTGGAATAAGTATACTCATGAGGCAAATCACATTGCGACGGGTGGAGAATCTGAGGTTTATGAGTTGATAGGTAGACCTGATATTGTAGTAAAATTTGACTGGGGTGTGACATTACAGATTGCAAATGAAAATGCAAAGCAGAATCTTCCTATGGATGCGCTGGATGATAAGAGATTTAAAGCGTTAAAAAATAAATTACGTGAAGAAGAAAAAGCATATAATGATTTTAAAAAGTATTTCGGAAGCCATGCATTGGTCCAAAAAAGATATTTTATTAAAATTCCATATCACAAGTTAGAAACTTGGATAATAGAGGGAATCAATAATTACAAAACAACCGTTGAGCCTTCTGAATATATTTGGACCATTGCTAGAATCCAGAGGAGGGTAAACTTTGATAAATATGAAAGGGTGTTTGAGGGTGAATTTGAAGACAATGGGTCTGTGCTGGGTCCTGATATTGCAGACTTTATAAATGAAACTGAGCCTGGATTTCAGCGGATGCTTAAAGATTTTGTTGAAAGAGCGGTTAAATATACAATTGATACTGGTCATATTCTGGATATTACTGGAAGAAAAAATATCGTCTTTCTAAAAAGTGTACACGGATGGGACTACAAGCTAATTGATGTATTTTTTGCAGGCACCCCCAGACTTCAACGCGCACGAGAAGGTGATCGTTCTGCTATCATAAACGCAAACAATTATCTGCACGCTATCTTGAAATTATCTAAGAATCTTGGGATTGATGATGGTTTAAAAGATTTTATTGAGCTATTTGATTATTAGCATAGTGATACCATATTATTTATTTATGTTAATAACCTTATAAGGGGTAAACCAAGTTCCCACTTCGTCCACTAAGTCCCGCCACGTAAAAGCCGCGCGTAAAAGCGTGGTTTTTATTTTGCGTCTCACGTGGCGCTGCCAGTTTAAAAACAGCCAAATGGCTGTCTTTTTATCAATCGACAGGTGTAAACTTTTTTATGGGTATATGTGCCAAGTCGGTATTTTTAATACCTAAACTATGGTAGCGCATTAGCCTGTAGGCTTCGGCGCCGTCTTTCATGTAGATTACCATGCCGTCTGCGGGGTTGATGTAATACGCTTCGCCGTGGGCTTCCACTTGTAGGACAATACGGCCTTTCAATCTGTTAACTAGGTTGGTATCGCCGTTTTTTAGGTTTTCCAAATCGGCGTTGGTGATACCCAAACCAAAAGCCCGGAGCATTTCGTAAGCTGTGGGGCCATCTTTCATGTAAAAACGATTTTTTGTTGTTGGATCCAAATACCAGGCCTCGCCGTGGTCCTCGACTTGAAGCAAGATACGGCCAATTAAACGATCTACCAGGCGCACGTCCGTAGATTGCAGTAAATCGATTTCGGACTGTACGTAAGCATCGTTAGTTTGATCGGTTACAACTTTAGCTGTCTGATTGTCGATGTCTTCTTTAGTGATTGGTTCTTGATTTACACTATCCCCTTCTTCAGAGATGGGCATACAGCCAAAAGTATCGTCGTCCCAATCGTAGTCATCATGGCAAAAGCAATCGTCGGATTCCGGATCGAAATAGCCGTTTTCCAAATCAAAGCACATTCCGGATGCGCCGGCTAAAACGATGTCGTTCGCTAAGAGAAAATAGTTGATAATAGGAAGTGAGATGAGGTAGCCTACACTATCTGAATCTACGGCGATCTCCGTGGGGATGCCGACAAAGTTATTAAATTCATCAAATGCCGCGCCGCCCGAACTGCCGTGATCTATATCGGCATCGGTTTTTACCCGCCATTCGTAATACTCATCTTCGTAATATAATGATTCAAAACCACTAACAGTTCCTTTGGTGTAGTTTATGGAATTACCACCGGTGGCCGGGTAACCTAAAATTGTTATACTCTCGCCAATGGACAAACCATATCCTTCGAAAAGCTCGGGTACGTAAGCCGAAGGTAAAAATATTTCGTATTCATCTTTAAATTGTTCAAAGGTGATTTTATTTTTATCTTCTTCAATAAAATATTTTATCTTCATTACCGCTAAATCCAGATCTTCGTCATAAGCGATAGGCTCTAAGACAAAACTGCATAGAGGAGTTTTGGTTTCGTTATAGGTAAAACAAAAAATCGCATCCCAGTTTTAATTGGTTAAAATGCTTTCAATTACGTGGTAATTGGTAAGCACATGGCCATCATCATCGATAATTGTACCCGATCCTGAGCTCGAAACATCATTGTATTCGAATTTATCCGTAAATATCATGATGCGGCCTACGGAATATAACTCGTTGTATCTGACAGTGGCATGGGCTGATTTGATGCCCGAGAAGGAAAATATCGTTATTAACGATAAAAAAATACTAAAAAAAAAGTTTCATAAGTTATGCGTAATATTTATAATTTCCATTATACAGAAAACTCAGAAAAATGCGATCAATCTGACGAAAATTTGGGGCTGTATGCAAAAACTAGCCAAATTCTGCATATATGCTACTCTGTGGATATATGGCATATTGGTTAATGAAGACCAATCCCGAGGTATTTAATTGGGATATGTTGGTCGAGAATGGTAAAACCCGTTGGGACGGGGTTAGAAATTATCAGGCGCGAAACAATCTCCGGGAAATGAAACCCGGGGATTTGGCGTTTATGTTTCACATGGAACCCGAACCAGGTGCGGTTGGAGTTATAAAAATCGTGTCCGAGCCGTACGATGACCCCGAGACAACCGAGGGTAATTGGGCAGTTATCGATGTGGAGCCGGTTGTTAAGATCGAGCGCCCCGTTAGCCAGGATGAGATTAGAAATACTCCGATGTTGAACGTGCTTCCGCTTAAGAGCCAGCCTAAATTATCTGTGATACCGGTTTCCGAGGAGCAGTGGGATTTGATTTTGAGGATTGGGAAGACGGATATTAAATCACAAATAATAAATAACAAGGCTCTAGACTAGCAAACTCTATGCTAAAATAGAGATATGCTCGTCAACAAAGCGAAAATATCAGACTACAGAATTAAAAAAATAATTAAGCACTTCTGCTACGACATAACCGCTGATAAAACCGCGGGTTTGACGGGCATGAATCGCAACACGATTAATCATTGGTATTTGATTTTTCGCAAAGCGATTCATGCCTGGCAACGCAAGGAATTTGAGAAAATAATCGGCGAAGCTGAAGTGGATGAAAGTTATTTCGGCGCCAAGAGAATTCGCGGAATCA
>JARGGJ010000012.1 GCA_029210915.1 Patescibacteria group bacterium | reverse complement strand
TGAAACTGATATTCTCGATGTCTTAAAAATTCATACCAAAGTTTTCGCTCATACTTGGTCATGTTTTTGCGCAATATGCGAGCGAGCGGAACAAGATCCTGATCGTACGGAATGTGACTACCATTTGAAATTAACTTAGTCATATACTACCCCCTTTATGAAAGCATAGCTCAGCTTATCGCGTTAAACGCGACTTAGCTGATGCGTGAAAGTCTTTAGATCCATCAAGCCCCCTTTTATGAAAGGGGGAAAGTTTTTGGATTTATCCAAAAACAGGGGGAATACTCCCCGGCACCGCAAACTTCACACACATCTCCTCAACTTCAGCTCTCATCTCATCATAGAAACTATCGTTCTTAAGCGATGCTCTAAAATCTTTTATAACTTGTTTACGTGTGTCTTTATCATCCGGTAACTTAATATCTTTTATGTGCTCTGCGAACTTCGCAATCCACTCTGCAATCAACTTCATCTCAACTTCCCCCATACCCCTTGTCGTCACCGCCGGAGTACCGATCCGGAGCCCACTTGGATAAAAAGGCGAGCTTGGATCACCGGGAACTGTGTTTTTATTTGTGTAGATGCCGATTCTCTCCAAGCCTTCATGAAAGAAAACTCCACGCCCAACACCGGTTGGAATCAAATCAATTAAAATTAGATGATTATCTGTTCCATCGCTAACTAGTTTAAATCCTTTATTCTTCAACTCCTCTGCCAAAGTCTTCGCATTTTCTACAACCTTATTTGCATATTCTTTAAAAGACGGTTCCGAATCCTCGTTAAGCGCAACTCCGATTCCTGCGATGGTATTCAAGTGCGGGCCTCCCTGCAAACCCGGGATTAACGCCTTATCAATCTTAGTCGGTAAATCCTCGTCCTTGGCTAATCCTTTCTCGGTCACCATTATCATCGCACCTCTTGGTCCGCGTAGAGTCTTATGCGTCGTCGTCATAACCAAGTGCACGTAAGGGACAGGGGATTCATGTGCTCCACCTGCAATCAAACCTGCAATATGCGATACATCGGCCAGCAAATAAGCTCCAACTTCGTCAGCAATTTCTGCAAACTCGGCAAACGGAATTGCTCTGGGTATCGCTGTGCCTCCGCAGATTATAATCTTAGGTTTTTCCTCCAATGCTAATCGCCTAACTTCTTCCATATCAATAGCACCATCAACCGTCATGTGATATGGCACACTCTTCCAAAACTTACTCGTCATGGAAAACTTCCAACCATGAGTCAAATGTCCGCCATCTAAAAGGTTCAATCCCATCAAACTCTCACCCGGTTCGAGGAGCGCACTCAAAATCACCAAGTTCGCCGGCGATCCGCTATATGGTTGAACATTGGCGTAAGGTACTCCAAAAAGCGCCTTCGCTCTTTCTTGCACCAGAGTCTCCAATTTATCGGCATATTCATTCCCCGCATAATATCGTCTACCCGGATAACCCTCCGCATATTTGTCCGACAGCACAGATGTCAAAGCCTCCAATACAGCCTTGGATGTGTGATTCTCCGAAGGAATCAGAGTCATTCCTTTCAACTGCCTATCTTCCTCGCCTTTCAATATCTCAAAAATTTCAGAATCTTGATTTTGTAAAGTTTTCATATCAATTATTTAATAGTCTTAACGTCTTAACGTCATAACGTAGCTCCGTTAAGACGTTACGACGTTATGACTTGTATCTAAGTTTTTCTGTTACGTCATATCAATATATTTCAGATTTTAACCAGATAATACAGTAGCTCAAATGCATGGTTTCTGCCAAATGAAAAAACGGACGCAAGTCCGTTTCAAGGTGAGAGGTGGAACCCATTGGCAAGTGGTGCCATTGTGTAGTAAATGCTTGTAAGCAGTTCGCCTTTTCTGACCTCAAAAAAATGAGCGGATCTATCTTCCTCATCTTTATGATATTTGATAGCACTCCGATCCCGATAATGGGCAGAAAAGTTGTCTAAAAAATGCTCTAGAACTTCTTGACTGAGCATGAAAAACCAAAAACGAAAGTCTATAAGTTCCGAATTTTTCATAATGCATTCCATTGCTTCCGTTGGATCCAAATCCTCTGGCATGGGTATTTCATATTGCACAATTAATACAGGGTGCTTGCCGCCACCAAAAATCCTAACCGAAAGTATGTCCAACTCTTCTTCGCTGTAATCGTGACTTCCTCGATCTTCCAAAAATTGCACCATGGGGCAATCGGTAAGATTTGTTGAGTAAAAAATTGATGAGCATTTTCTTGGGTCAAAGAACGCATCGAACACATCCCCATAATCCATGTGTTACCTCCAAGCGCCAAACTAATCCAAAAACACCACTTCGTCAACAATAGACTCAATCAGCAACAGGATGTAAAATACAAAAACTATATATTTAGTTTATAAAGTTTATAAAGTTCATAAAGTTGTAAAAATATTATTTAAAGCACTTTAAAAACTTTATAAACTTTAAAAAACTTTTAACTATTTTTATGAAACCTCTCAAAATAATCGGAATTATAATCGGCGTAATCTTACTGGCCGTAATCGGCTACGGAATTTTTTCTTACATTCAACTTACCCAAGGAGATCTCAAAGATCTTGGCGTTCGTTATACTGAAGAAGACGCTAAAATCGCCATCGAAGAAAAAGCCGGTGTGGACGTCAACGACTTGTCAAAAGTCTATTTCGGTTCCAACTTCGCTACAGAAGGGTCTGTCCCGGTAGACACAACTTTCACCGACTCGGAAATCAGCGCCATCCAAAACTATGCCAACGAATCATCCGGTCCGTTTAAACAAGTGCAAATCCACTTCATCGGCGATGGCATGGTGGAAGCTTCCGGCTATGTAGAAGATCCGCGTGTAACAATTCCCGGCCCGGTTTATGTTAAAGGTGAAGTCGTTAGAACCGGCCCCAAATCGTTCACAACCAACATTGAATCTCTCCAGGTCGGCGATTACGTGGTGCCTCGTACTATCATCGAAAAAGCCAACTCCGAATTCTTGGGTTATGTTAACGGCATCTTGGGAAACATCGACGGCCTTAACGTCGAAAGCATCCAAATCAACAACGGTTCAGTAGATTTTAAAGGTGATCTTCCCGAAAGAGTTTACGGTTTGGAATAAAAAAAAGACGGATAATTCCGTCTAACAAGAAGCTACACTGCCGGGTAGCGGATTTAGAGTAAATCCAATCTCATATAACGTTTCACCTTGTTCCACATCAAAGAAATAATCAGTATCTCGGGTAAGCTTATTTGTCCTCGACAGACCGCCGCGATTGTTTTTGGTTGGTGTTTGTGCCAATACGATACGTTTTACCAAATCCATCGTGGTGTAAGCTATCCAATATTCATATGCAACAGGCGTGTCCAAATTCGCAAGAATCTCCATACATTCTTCGCCGGTAAGAGATTTGGGGAACGTGATGTCATATCTGACAAGCATGATAGGGTACAAGCCGGCAGCCAAAGTTCTTTGTGTTACCAGTGATTCATCTTGTACGCTTATGCTTGGCAACGAAGGATCTTTAAACGCTTCTTTGAAAAAATGTTCCCCGCTCTCGGATTCTCTGACGTCTCCAAAATAAAGACTGCGAACCGGGGGAATTGCGAAAAGAACTTTCCTGATTTCATCCAATTCGTGCATTTCTCCTCCTTATGTGCCGTAAGACACTACAAAACAAAATCCCAGCGGTCAAATTATCAAAAACACACTCTTGGCAGGCTCTATTTTTGTTGTATGTCAATGATATTGTGAATGTCCGTTATACAATGTATGATATTAAACAATCGAGTCAAACTCGCAAAAAACAGCAAAATTATGCAAAATATACACAATTGGAAGCATGTGCATTTAATCGGTATTGGCGGAATAAACATGTCTGCTGTTGCTAAAATTCTGCTTAAATCAGGCATAACCGTCACCGGTTCCGATGTTCACGAATCCGAAATCACAAGAGAGATGCAAAACTTGGGTATCAAGGTCACAATCGGCCCGCACGACGAGCGCAATGTTCCGGTTAAATGCGACGGAGTTATCCACACCTCGGCCGCCCCCGAAACTAATCCCGAGAGAATCGCCGCCAAAAATCGCAATATAATTGATATTAATAACTTCGAATGGATGGGCGCATGGTTTAAAAAATCCCGCACAGTTGTTGTTGCCGGCACGCATGGCAAAAGCACGGTTACGGCTCTTTTGGGAATGATGTGCATCGAGGGTGGTTTGGATCCAACCGTTATTGTCGGCAGTAAAGTCCCCGGCTGGGTCAATCACAATTTGCATCTTGGCAACTCGGACCTGGTAATTATCGAAGGCGATGAATATGCCAAGCACTTTTTAGAGTTCCATCCCGAGGCTCTAATTATCAACAACATGGAGCTCGATCACACGGATGTTTATGCAAATATCGACGAGCTTCGTAAAACTTTCGAGCGCTTAATTCGCCAAACAAAAATCGGCGCAACAATTGTTGCCAATGCCGAGTTCGAACAAACGGTCGAAGCTATCAAGCCTCTGCTGGTAACGCAAAAACTTAATGTCAATTATTTTTCACGCCCAAATCGCTCAAAAATCGAATTAAGAACAAAAAACAAAGAACAGCATTTAAGCGATGTAACTATCAAATGGAAATATGAGAAGTTACAGGTTGCTATCAAAACAGGGAATGATGAGCTTAATCTAACTTCTGATCTTATTGGAGAATACAACGGTTTAAACCTAACCTCCGCGGCGCTTATGGCGCAACACCTTGGCGCAAGCAATGAGGCTATTCAAAAAGTTGCGCAAACTTTCCCCGGTATTTGGCGCCGCATGGAACTAATTGGAGAATATAAAGGTGTTAACATTTATTCCGATTATGGGCACCACCCGTCTGCCGTTTCGGCCGTCGTAACGGCCGTCCGCGAGGCTTATCCGGAGAAAAGGTTGGTACTATGTTTCCAACCGCACCACAAAAACCGAACCAAAAATCTTTGGCTGGATTTTATTTCTTGTTTCGATAGAGCGGATGTATTGGTTTTGTGTGAAATCTACGACGTAGCCGGCCGAGCCTCATCAGAAGACGCAGGCGTAACATCGGCGAAGCTCTTAGAAGAGATCAAAGCCCGCGATATAGCGCGACCTTTAGATCGCATGGAATTCGCCCCCAATCCGGAATCCGCGGTTAATCAAACTCTAAAACTTCTAAAAGACGGCGATATTTGCATTTTCATGGGTGCGGGTGATATTGATTCGGTTTTGCGCGTTTACTTGCACAAACATTCGGAGGAACTACCCGAACCGGTCAAAGTCCCGCAAATTTAGCAAATAAAAAATACATTGTACTGGTTATTCACTAAGCCCCGATTAACATCGGGGTCTTTTAATATTCGAATATGGAAATGTCTGCATTTTATAATAAATCCGGAATAATGATTTACCTAGCAGTAATCTGACGTGGTAGTTCATTAGGGATTTGAAATTAATCGTAACAAATTTTGTAATATAAAAATCAAAAAAATTACGGTTGCAATAAGATGGATCCAGATTTTTCCTGGGTAGTTGAATTGTTTTGCTCGCATGGATACAAAAGCTTCAATAAAGCTCATATCTTTCGTTTCTGCGCGATAAACCACAATAAATTGCAGGATTTTTTCTAGAAATATCAAGGCAATCAACGCAAAACCAAACGGTATGATATAGCTTGCAGTATTGTCTCTTGGGAGTGCATAGTGCAAAATCAACCAAACTACTCCGCATACAAAAAAAGCGCGATCAACCCAGGTGTAATACGATTGTTTTTTCATGAACCGAATATACCAAAATCAAACGCAATCATCAAGGATAAATACATAACAACCGAGTGATGTAGTATTTTATTGCATACTGCAGTATGAATAAAATTATCATACAGTAATCAAGTAAATTTGAGCGAGAATCTGAGTGGCAATCAAGGTTCGGACAGTAGGAAATCCTGTCGAAGATCACGAGCATAGTCGAGTGGTAAATCCTTATCAATTAATCTTGGTAAATCCTGGTTCGTAATGTTATACTTACCGTATATGACTCCCGAACAAAATCAAAAATTTCAAAAAAACTTCCCATCTATCCTGGTAGATGAGCTCATGAGTAAACATATCAACATGCGTATCGGCGGGCCGGCCTCGCTTTACTTGGCAACATCCGATGTCGATGAGCTTACAGACGCTATCGAAATGGCTAACAAAGAAAAAATTCCTTGGTTCATCTTCGGCGGAGGTTCCAACTTGCTCGTCTCGGATGATGGTTTTGACGGGCTTGCTATCCAAGTCGCGTTTCGCGAGGTAAAAGTCCGCGAAAAAACAATCATTGTGGATGCGGGTGCAATTACAGGTGCTGTAGCCCGCCAATCAGTTGCCGACGGCCTCGAGGGAATGGAATGGGCTGCAACACTGCCGGGCACCATTGGCGGAGCCATCTACGGCAATTCCGGCTGTTGGGGAGGGGAGATGAAAGATATTGTTGTTACAGTCGACGCCATCCACCTACCCGACATGAAGCGAGTGGTCTACCCAAATGCAAAATGCAAGTTTGGTTACCGCGATAGCGTATTTAAACATGAGCCTCACATCATACTTCGTGCCACTTTAGGTCTCAAAAAATCGGAAGATCCATCCGTAGTAAATTCCCGCATGGAGGAATTTGCCGCCAAACGCAAAGAATGCCAGCCGTTTTCGGAGTCATCCGCCGGATGCATGTTTAAAAACTTTACTTTCAAAGATGAATCCGAGCTCGAGCGCTTAAAAAACGACGTCAAAGAAATCCCACCCGAAATGCTCGCTAAAAAATCCCTAAGTGCCGGTTGGCTTGTGTCTCAAGTCGGCATGAAAGGTGAAAAAATCGGCGAGGCGCAAATCAGCGAAAAGCACGGCAATTTCATCGTCAATTTGGGCAACGCCCGCGCGCAAGACGTTCTCATGCTAACCAGCAAAGCCAAAATGAAAGTCCGCGATGAATACAACATTATGCTCGAAGACGAAGTCCGGCTGATAGGCTTTGACTCCTAGACCCACTCATCGTACGCTATAACCATCGACTAATAAATAACAAATAATAAATAACAAATAATAAAGATAAATCCCTCCGCTCGCTTTATTATTTATTATTTATTAATTATTAATTAAAAAAAGAGTATGACAATCAACATTCGCGCCAAAAACATGGATTTAACAGATGCAATACGGCAGTACGCGGAAGAAAAGTACATGTCCTTAGATAAATTTTTCGATAATATAATGCACATCGAAATAGATTTGGGCTTAGATACAACACACCACAACAAAGGCGAAATCTACTCTTGCACAACAATGATAGATGTCCCGGGCAAACTTTTCCGTGTCACAAAACAAGAAAAAGATCTCTACAAAGCCATCGATAAAGTCCGAGATCACTTACGCGAGGAAATAACAGCCTGGAAAGAGAAAAACCGGGATTCGAAGCGTACCGCTTGATACAGGATTAAGGATAAATGATTAAGGATAAATGATTAAGGAAATAGTCTATGGCTTTAGAGTTTGAAGATTTAGATGTATGGAAATTGGCTGAAGAAATATCTTTAATCATATATAAAGACATTAGTCATTGCCGTGATTTTTCGTATAAAGATCAATTACAAAGAGCGTGCATATCTATCATGAACAATATCGCTGAAGGTTACGAACGAAATAATCCAAAAGAATTCCGTTATTTTTTACGTGTTTCAAAAGGCTCATCCGGCGAAGTAAGATCCATGTTACATTTTGGATTAAGTGTAGGTTATATAACACAGCCAACCTACGATTTAGCTTGCGGCAAATTGAGAATACTTTCAAGAATGTTATATGCTTTTATCAATAAAATTTCTGAGAATATTTCCACGGCTTAATCCTTCATCCTTTTTCCGTATACTGACGAATTTTTACCTAACCAAACACTTTTTTCTCCTTAATCCTTCATCGTTCATCAACTTTCGCAAAAAGTTAAAGTCCGCTTTTGACGTATAGGCCACAAATGAGTAAGATAAGCGCAATATGTCTATATTAACAAAAGTTTTTGGCGACCCAAATGCAAAAGAACTAAAGAAGATCCAGCCTCTTGTGGATGCTATTAATGCTTTGGAGCCTTCAATCCAAACCCTAACCGACGAACAACTGAAAAATAAAACAGTCGAATTTAAACAACGCCTCGAGCAAGGTGAAACTTTGGATAATATTTTAGTCGAGGCTTTTGCGATTGTCCGCGAAACTTCTAAGCGTCAGCTTGGCCAACGCCAGTACGATGTTCAACTTATTGGCGGTATCGTTTTACATCGTGGTCAAATTGCCGAGATGCGCACAGGCGAAGGTAAAACTTTAACAGCTGTTGCGCCTGTCTACTTAAATGCTTTAACCGGCAAAGGCGTACACTCTATCACGGTAAACGATTACCTCGCCAAACGCGATGCTGTTTGGATGGGTCAGGTGTTTTACGCTCTTGGGCTTACAGTTGGATGTATCCAGCACGAAAGCGGTTTCGTTTACGATCCCGAGTTTAAAGCCGAGCCCAAGCATGATGAAGAACGCGATACGGTTGGCATGTTTCACGTGGATATGGATTATTTGCGCCCCGTTTCTCGCAAAGAGGCATACGCCGCGGATATAACCTATGGAACTAACAATGAATTCGGTTTTGATTATTTGCGCGACAACATGGTGCAGTCGCTCGATTTGATGGCGCAACGCCCCGAGCCTAATTTTGCCATTATCGACGAAGTTGATTCCATTTTAATCGACGAAGCTCGCACACCGCTCATCATCAGCGGCCCCGCCGAAGAAGCAAACGAGCTATATTATAAATTTGCCGAACTGGTTCCCAAGCTCGAAGCCGAAACCGATTACGCAACAGACGAAAAACTGCGCACGGCAACCGTTACCGAGTCGGGTATCGCAAAAATGGAGCAATGGCTTGGTGTGGAAAATTTATACGAAGCCGGCGGTGTCAAGCTTGTACATCATTTGGAAAACGCTCTGCGTGCTTACGCAATGTACCGCAGAGATAAAGATTACGTAGTCAGAGACAACGAAGTACTTATTGTCGACGAATTCACCGGCCGTCTTATGGAAGGCCGCCGTTACAGCGAGGGTTTGCATCAGGCAATCGAAGCTAAAGAACACGTCAAAATTCAGCGCGAGTCCATCACCATGGCTACAATCACGTTTCAAAATCTTTTTCGCCTCTACAAAAAACTCGCCGGTATGACAGGTACGGCCGTCACGGAAGCCGAAGAATTTCACAAAATCTATGGATTGGAAGTAGTCAGTATCCCAACCAACAAAGACAATCAACGTAAAGATCTGCCCGACCGCGTATACCGATCCGAGATGGGCAAATTCAAAGCCGTGGTACGCGATATCAAACAGCTCCGAGAAACCGGCCAACCCGTTCTTGTTGGTACGGCCTCTATCGAAAAAAACGAAATCCTGGGAGAACTTCTCAAAATGGAAGGTATTCCTTTTAATCTGTTAAACGCCAAGAACCACGAAAAAGAAGGTGAATGGATTGCTCAAGCCGGTAAAAAAGGCGCAGTCACAGTTGCTACCAACATGGCCGGTCGTGGTGTTGATATCATCTTGGGCGGTAATCCGCCAACTAAAGAAGAAGCGGAAGAAATTAAAAAACTCGGCGGTTTATTCGTACTTGGTACCGAGCGCCATGAATCGCGCCGTATCGACAATCAGCTCCGAGGGCGCGCCGGGCGCCAAGGTGACCCGGGTACAACACAATTCTATGTTTCGCTCGAAGATGATCTTATGCGCATATTTGGATCCGATACCATGAAAAAGCGCATGGAATTTATAAAGATGCCCGAGGATGAACCAATCGAAAGCAAGGTGCTGTCACGGGCAATCGCATCAGCTCAGGGCAAGGTCGAAGGCCATCACTTTGATATCCGCAAACATGTTTTGGAATATGATGATGTTATTAACAAACATCGTATGGCCATCTACTCTCAGCGCAGAAATATTTTAGATGAAGCTGCCAAAGCAACCGTAGAAGGGGAGCGCCCACTCAAAAAATTGATAATGGAAACCGTTACTAACGAAATCGAACAAACGGTCTTTTTCCATACCGGTTCCGATGACACAACTCTGTGGGATCTGGAAGAAGTCTCCAAAGCCGTAAACGCTTTATTGCCGGCCGAGTTCAACTCCGATAAAGCTCTTCAAGCTCTGGACACCGAGGTAGCGGAAGGTAAAGAGGATATTATTAAAAAACGTACAAAAATTATCGAAACGGTAATGGATTTGGCCAACCAAGCATATGCACACATAGAGGAATCCATTGCCGACCCTGTCATGATGGGAGAGATAGAAAAAGGCATATTACTGCGCGCGTACGATATGCTCTGGGTCGACCACTTGGACGCTATCGATCACCTCCGCCGCGGCATCGGCCTGCAAGGCTATGCCCAGCACGATCCGCTTGTAGAGTACAAACGCGAGGCTTACCGCATGTTTAACGAGCTAAACACGCTCATCAACAAACAGGTTGCTCATGCCATCTTTAAAATCCCCACAGCGCAACGCACCGCGTTAAGATATTTTAAACCACGTACCAATGGGCAACCACTTATCTTCTCGGGTGCCGTAAAAACGTCCGAAGAAAACACAAGTTCCACATCGTCCCAAACAAACGACCCGAAATTTAAAGATGTAGGCAGAAACGAACCATGTCCGTGCGGATCCGGTAAAAAATTCAAAAAGTGCCACGGCCAATAGGTCATATTGGACCAATTCGACCTATAAGACCTATATGTCCAAGCAGATACTAGTTCCGCACGGTGGCTATCGAAAACTCAAATCATTCCAAAGCGCAACTATAGTTTATGACTTAACTGTTGCTTTCTGTGAGCGCTATGTACCTGAGTGGCGCATGAAAGATCAAATGGTTCAAGCCGCTCGTTCTGGCCGTCAAAACATTGCCGAAGGTTGCCAAGCTTCCGCAACTTCCAAGAAAACCGAAATTAAACTCATAAACGTCGCCAGAGCCAGCCAAGAAGAGTTGCTTTTGGACTACGAAGATTTTTTAAGACAAAAAGGTTTTACGCAGTGGAACAAAGAAAATCCCGAATCCAAAAAAGTTAGACAAATGGCATACGCTGAAAATAGATCTCGTGAAACGTATTTGTATTATCTCGAGGATCCTCAGGATGCGGCGAATGTTTTAATTTGTCTCATCCATCAAACAAATTATTTACTCGATCAACAGCTTCGAAGACTGGAAGAAGATTTTACTAAAAATGGCGGATTCACGGAAAGGCTTTATAATGCGAGAAAGAATAATCGTAATTATTAAAAAAGTATTTATCATTTTTCATATGGAAAAATTTCAAAAAGAGTCAATCCCGCAAGATATCTACGAGTCAAATCCCATCACCGATCTCGAATCCGCCATAAAAGCGGGTGATGCGGATTTGCTGTTTAGTATCATCGCCAAAATCGACCGCACGCTAACAGGAGCACTCTCAGGTACATTCAACCCAACCGCACCCGATGCAACCGGCCCCGAAGTTATACAAGAGATTCAAGAATTCGTTGCAAAATTTTCTACAGATCCCGACCGCGCATCGCTAAAAATCTATTTGGGCGATAGCGGTATGTCACGATTAATGCTGCGCGGAACCGAAGATGGAAAACTCGAAGCAGATCTGAGTCCGGTCTCTTCCGCATCAGCCAAAACCAAGTGGGCTAAGCTGATTTCATAAAACGGGCAATAAAAAAACCACCCGGAGCTTGTAAAATGGGTGGATATTTAGGAGTAGCGGCTTTTGTCAGCTTGGGCGCGCATGCCTTGCAGAACGCGCCTGTTGCTTTCTGTGATCGCTTCCGCTGTTAAAGGTTTGTATAGCTCGCGAATCGCATCAGCATCTTCGCGCTTACAAACTACATCTCTTCCATAAAGATGCAAAACAGCTAGAAGTTCAGGACGATCAAAAATCTCAGAAATTTCGATATTCCAACCTTTGGGTAAAGTATAATTGGAACGTGGTTTTGCAAAAACTTCCTCCACTCGAAAACCTTTAGCTTCGAGTAGGTTTGTGCGTTTATGCTCCGCGCGGTTGTAAAAACCACGTTGCTCCATGGCTGTATCGAGCGCCGAGGATGCTTCCAAAATATTTGAAACACGCAAGCGGGATTCCCAATAAATAAGCCCGCTTAAAGTGAAAAGATAAAAAGGCTTATTACGTGATGAACCAATACACATCATAAGAAAATCCGCATCAAGTGATGCAGTAACCTTAATGGTTTGATTGTTCACTCGAAGAAAAATACTTTTATTTGGCGATAGCGGCGCGTCAGGGAATCCGTAATGGATAGCCTGATCAAAAAGCTCACGAAGGAGATCGGGAGTGAGCTCAAAAATCGCAGCCGGCGTTTCGCGGAATCTAAAATCATGCTTCAAAGTAAGCAAGCGCGGTGATTCTTGAAAGGTACTCTGCATGATAAACTCCGTTGAGGCGAGGGTGTATATGCAATATCCCAACCTAACAGTTATTTGAAATCATGTCAATAGTTTGGCTGTATTTAGGTAAAAACTCTCGGAATCGTTAGTATTATTAATAAATGCTATAATACATCTATATAAAGCGTTTATTATCCAAAATCTATGTCTAAAGAGATGTCATTAAATACCCAAATGGGAGCAACATTGCCCGATAAAGGCGGTGTCCAATTACAGAAAAAATTGGAAGCGGATAGGGCTGCTCAAATTGCTGCATCAGAAGAATTGAAAGCCAAGGCGGATATGGAGGCCAGGCTCGCATATCAGCAGGGCATGATGGAACAATACAACGCCAAAACTCCCGAAGAAGCTCTGGAAAAAATGAAGGCCGAAATGCTAGCTCAGGCAGAAGTAAGGGAGCAACTTGCTTTTAGCAGAGAGCAACGAAGAAAAAAAGCTGCTTTGGAAGACGCTCAAAAACAAGAGCTTTTGCGGAATGCGATTTCATTGGGTGATTACGAACAACAAGGTTCGGTCGACGAAATTCTGGCCAGAGTCGATGAAACCCAAGGTAAACCGGAAGGCTTAAATCCACCGGCAGATCTGGCAGAACAAATGTACGGCCAATTCCAAGCTACACGTGGACAAGAAGAGGGTTTAGCACAAGGCCAAGCTGAAGAAACTGAAATTCAAAAAAGTAATATAAAAGAATCCGGTGAGCGCCCAATTGTAACCGGGCAGTCACCTCTGGCATCGGAAGTAACGTTTAGCCCAGAAGTTGCCAACCGGCAAGCTCCCAAACGTGAAGAAGCGGGAAGTATAGGCAACATCTCATTGGCTGAATTGATGCGCCAAGGAGAGGAACAACAAAATATGGGCGAACCTCCATCTTCAGCTGCATAATTATCTAGAAACAGGGTGGTTTTCTCCTAAAGTATTAAAATAATAATCCCGCTAATTTTTGTTAATCCTGCCAATCATGGCCATATTTGCTTTTTTAGGTGCTGTTCGCTATACTTTCGCCGAATTGTATGTCAAAAAAACACTCCCCAGAAACAGGCGTTTCCAGGCTTAAAGTCAAGCGCCGTGTAGGCTTAATTGCTCTACTTTTTTTAATTACCGGTTCGCTAACTTATAGCCAACCTACCAATTGGGTTATCGATAAAGCCAATGGCGTCTTAGGTACCGAATTTGGCCATATAAATCTGCCATTTGTGCTGGGTCTCGACCTTCAGGGTGGAACTCACCTCGAATACGAAGCGGATCTTTCCATGGTTCCAAATACCGAGCAAGCATCAGCTTTGGATGGTGTTCGTGATGTTATAGAGCGTCGTGTAAATGCCATGGGCGTATCCGAACCGCTCGTACAAACCACCAGAGCGGGCGATAACTATCGTGTTTCTGTAGAACTTGCCGGTGTACGCGATATTAACGAAGCTATAAACATGATTGGCGAAACGCCAATTTTGGAATTTAAAGTCATAAACGATGACCCGCCGCGCCAGTTAACCGAAGAAGAAATAATAGAACTCGATCAATCCGAAAACCAAGCCAATGAAAAGGCTCAACTTTTCTTGGCTGATGTGGTTAATAATCCCGATAATTTTCAGGATAAAGTAAAAGAAGTTTCCGAAGATCCCGATGTTAAAGCAAACGGCGGAGATTTGGGATTCATCAAAGATAAATCCGAATACGCAAAAATCTACGAAGTTGCTCGTGATGCGGAGGTGGGAAAAGTTGTTTCATCTGTCATCAGTACGGATAACACGGAGGTGGTTGCCAAAGTTGAAGAAAAAACCGAATCAGGCAAAGAAGTTAAAGCACGCCATCTTTTAATCCAATGGGATGGTGCTATGCAAGCCGGCGCATCAACAACGAGGAGCAAAGAAGACGCTCTTGCTTATGTTCAAGAAATTAAAAACGAAGTAACTCCGGAAAATTTTGCGGACAAAGTTAAAGAACTGTCGGAAGAACCTGGAGCGGAGATCTCCGGAGGTGATTTGGGTTGGTTTGCAACCGGTGTAATGGTTGAGTCATTCGAGGAAGCTGTATTCCCTCAAAAAGTTGGCACAATCAGCGAGCCTGTTCAATCCGATTTTGGATATCATCTTATTTACAAAGAAGACGAGCGCAGTATCGAGGATGTGCGTGTAAGCGCCATTCAATTCAGCAAACTTACTCGCGATGACATAATCCCTCCGGCAGAGCCTTTTAAGCGTACCGAGCTAACCGGCAAACAACTGGAGCGTGCTCAATTGGAGTTCAATCCTAACTCAGGCGCCGCAGAAGTTGGCCTTCAGTTTAACGATGAAGGTGCGGATTTATTTGCCGAAATCACAAAAGAAAACATCGGTAAACCGGTAGCAATCTACTTGGATGGCGAGCCGATTTCCGTGCCAACCGTCAACTCCGAGATTTTGGGCGGTCGCGCGGTTATCACCGGCACCTTCAGCGTTGCCGAGGCCAAGCTTTTGGCTCAACGCCTCCAAGCCGGTGCTTTGCCGGTGCCCATCGAACTCATCGCTCAGCAATCCGTTGGTCCGTCTCTTGGCAAAACATCCGTTAACGCATCACTCATTGCGGGTATGTGGGGATTCTTGCTGGTCGCGTTATTTATGATAATCGTCTATCGCGTTCCGGGTATAATTGCCGTCTTGTCATTATCTATTTACGCTACTTTGGTATTTGCTGTATTTAAATCCATTCCCGTAACCCTCACTCTCTCAGGTATCGCCGGTTTGATCTTGTCTGTTGGTATGGCGGTTGATGCAAATGTTCTAATCTTTGAGCGTTTAAAAGAAGAGTTGAAACTCAAAAAATCTTATTCTGTAGCCCTGGAAGAAGCTTTTAGACGCGCTTGGCCCAGTATCAGAGACGGAAACTTAACGACACTAATCTCTTGTGTGGTTCTCTACTGGTTTTCATCTTCCATAATTAAAGGTTTTGCTTTAACGCTCGGAATTGGTGTTGTCTTATCCATGTTTACCGCTATCGTGATTACCCGCAACCTAATGCATATTGTGGCTCTTCCCAAGTTCGTAAACACCGCGGGCTGGTTCTTCCTTAAAAAATCCGATCCAAACAAAGACGCATCTAACGATAAATAAACCAAGAATTTCGACGTTAAGACGTTAAGTCGTTAAGACGTTAGACTTGATCAAATATGAACATAATAAAATATCGCTACATCTGGTATATAACCTCGGCTATCCTAATAGGTGCCAGTCTTTTTGCGCTTTTAACCTTTGGTTTAAAGCAAGGAATAGATTTTGCCGGCGGATCACTTCTTTCGGTTCGTTACGAAGATGGCAACCGCCCTACAGCCATGGAAGCTCAACAAATATTATCCTCGGCGGATCTGGGAGGCATGGTTGTGCAACCCGTAGGCGAGACGGATATGAACTTTCGTTTACGCACCCTCAAAGAGGATGAACATCAAAAGGTGCTTGGCACACTCCGAGAAAACTACGGAGAAATCACGGAACTGCGTTTCGATTCCATCGGCCCCGTTATAGGCCAAGAGCTGCGTTCAAAATCAATAACCGCGCTTATAATAGTATTTATAGCCATTCTTATTTTTATCGGATACACATTCCGTAAAGTATCCATTCCCGTTGCATCATGGAAGTATGGTTTGGTAACTGTTTTTGCCGCATTTCATGATGTAATAATCCCGGTGGGTGTATTTGCCATATTGGGTAAATATTTTGGAATAGAAATAGGTACTTCATTTATCGCCGCAATACTTACGGTAATGGGATATTCAATTAACGATACCATTGTTGTTTTTGATCGTATTCGCGAAAATTTGCAAAAGACAAGCGGAACATTTGTTGAAATAGTGAACATATCATTAAACCAAACAATTTTGCGTTCAATCAATACCAGTTTAACCACCATTTTAGCTCTTACGGCAGTCTACTTTTTTGGAGGAGAGAGTATTAGGGATTTTGCTTTAACGCTTATTATTGGAATCATCGCCGGTACATACTCCTCAATCTTTATCGCATCCCCGCTACTGGTAACCATCTATAAATATCAGCAAAAGATGAAAGCCAGGAAAGCTTAAAATCTACAAACTTCAAAGTGCAAACTGGAAAGAGTAAAAAACAGAACAAGAGGTTCTGTTTTTACTTGTTTGTATAACTCTTTGCAGTTTGCGCTTTGCAGTTTTTTTCCGTTTCGGTTACGCCTTTTCCGAGGGCCTGGTTCTGTGCTACAATAAAGCAAGTATGAACGAATACTTCACGTTCGACGTGGCAACTTTTTTAGCATCTTTTGGATCCAATCCATTTTCCGCAATGTTCACCATCTTTATAAGTGGAGGGTGGATAATATTTTTAATAGTAATTGTTTGGGCGGCTTCTAAGTTTTGGATGTATTGGAGGCAGTCCATAGCCGCCGGGCAAAAAGAATTTATAACACTCGCAATCGATATCCCGCGCTTAAATGAAAAAGATCCCGGGCAATCCTTGCGCGCCGTCGAGAACATGTTTGCCCACTTGGCCGGAGCCCATGCCCCCGCCTCCTGGACAGAAACCTGGATCCAAGGCAAGTATCAAGATCCAATTTCTTGCGAAATAATCTCTATCGAGGGTAACGTCCAATTTATAATCCGGTGCTTGCGCTCTCTTCGCGATTTGGTGGAAGCTTCAATTTTTGCGCAATACCCCGAAGCCGAGATAGCCGAGGTGGAGGATTATGCCAACAATGTCCCATCGTTATATCCCGATCAAGAATACGATCTATGGGGCACGGAGATGATCCCGGCAGGGGGAAAGTCATCTTTTTATCCTCTAAAAACTTACCCTTCTTTCGAGCACTCAATGTCCGGTGAATTCAAAGACCCGCTCTCGGTTTTACTCGAGGGCTTATCGCGCCTTGGCCCGGGCGAGCAAGCTTGGGTACAACTCTTGTGCCTGCCAATAGATGTTGGCGCCTATCAAAAGGGTGGTACAAAACTTATTAAAGAGTTAAAAGGTGAAAAAGTTGTAACACCCCCAAGCACCCTGGAAAAAATAATTTTAGCTCCTTTTAATTTGTTTATCTTAATAGCCGGGGAAATTTTAGGTTCTGTGTCAGGTAACACTGCCCCCGCAAAAGCAAACGATCCTTTGCAGTCAAAGATTTTTAATCTATCCCCGGGCGAACGCAAAGTTTTAGAGGCTGTTGAAAACAAGGTTTCCAAAATAGCCTATACTTGCAAAATCCGTTTCATGTATATTGGTAAAAAGAATGTTTTTAAAAAACCCAAGATAGTTCAGTCGCTCATCGGTTTTATCAAACAAATGAATACCAACGACATGCTGTCATTAAAACCCGAAGCTAAAAATGTTGGTGTTAACGGCGCCTTGTTATTCATGAGAGAGCGCAGAAACAACGTGCGCAAACGCAGGCTCCTTTCCTATTACAAAAGCCGTTCTGTTTGGGATGGTAATGCTCCTTACTACCTTTGCACAGAGGAATTGGCAACACTTTGGCATTTCCCGCATACATTCCAGGTTAAAGCTCCTCAGCTTAAAAAACGCGAATCAAAACACTCCGAACCTCCAATGAATCTGCCGTTCGGCTAGCGCCTTCACAAATAATAAATAACAAATAACAAATAATAGAGATAATAGGGAAAAGTCTTAACGGCTTAATGTCTTAACGGGGTTGGAATGGCTCACACGTTATGACTTTACGACGTTAAGACGTTAAGACCAGTTAAACGAATAAGTATGCCCGTTGAATACGATCACGAACACGAAAACGAGATAACTCTCTTCGCCGAGACAAACTTTCGCAACCAGCGCAGGCGTTTTGGAATTAAAACCGATGACCGCCGACGCCACTTATACGTCATTGGTAAAACCGGCATGGGTAAAACCGTCTTACAAGAAAACATGGTCATGAGCGATATCATGGCCGGCCACGGAGTTTGCTATGTAGATCCTCACGGCGATACAGCCGAGAAAATCTTGGATTACATCCCGGCAAACCGCATTAACGATGTAGTCTACTTTAACCCTGCCGATCTCGAGTTCCCCGTAGGTTTTAACATTCTCGAATCAGTCACAGAAGATCAAAAACATCTTGTAAGTAACGGTTTAATGGGAGTATTCAAAAAAATCTGGCCCGATGTTTGGAGCGCTCGTATGGAGTATATTCTGCAAAACTGCGTTATGGCTCTTCTCGATTACCCGGGCGCAACATTGCTGGGCATTAACCGCCTGCTTGTTGATGATGATTACCGTAAAAGAGTAGTAGCCAAAATTCGCGATCCAATTGTTAAAACTTTTTGGGTCGCCGAGTTCGAAACATGGACAGATAAATATAAAGCGGAAGCGCTCCCCGCCATCCAAAACAAAGTCGGCCAATTTTTAGCAGCCTCAGTTATCCGCAATATCGTCGCTCAAGTTAAGTCGACAATAGATATTCGTTCCATCATGGACGACGGAAAAATCTTCATTGTCAATTTATCAAAAGGCCGTATCGGTGAAGATAATATGCGTTTACTGGGAGGGATGATTATTTCGCGTATGCAAATGGCCGCCATGGAACGCGTAAACATCCCGGAGGATGATCGCCGAGATTTTTACTTATTTGTCGACGAGTTTCAAAACTTTGCCAATGAGTCATTTGCCTCAATTTTGTCCGAGGCGCGTAAATATCGCCTAAGTCTAACCGTTGCGCATCAATACATCGAACAACTTTCCGATGAGGTAAAAGCCGCTGTTATCGGCAACGTGGGCACCTTACTCGCATTTCGAGTCGGCTCCACCGATGCCGAGTTTTTGGAGCGTGAATTTACGCCTCAATTTACCGCGGATGATTTGGTTAATCTTAATAAATACAACATTTATCTCAAACTAATGGTCGACGGCGTGGCAACCTCACCTTTTTCCGCAACAACTTTGCCTCCAATGGCCAAGTTCACCGGAAATGCCGAGAAAGTAATTCAAGTTTCCCGAGAACGCTATTCCATACCGCGCGCCACCATAAACGAAAAAGTTTTGCGTTGGAGCGGCATGGAAACGGGGACTTTACGAGCAACCGATCCCGAAAGTACGGAGATAGATCCCGATGATTTACCAAATATCAAAGTAGCTGATTTAAAAACCGCATCAGAATCCGAAGAAGCACCCAAAGAGCGCCCCGAGACCAAAGAGTTCTTAAGAGTATCAAATGTTAAGTCAGAAGAAGATGAAGAAGCGGATCAACAAGAAGAATACCTCAGAATCTCTCCCGAACGTTTGGAGTCTTTGCAAAAAATGGCCAATGCCGGCCAAGGTAAAAAGAAAGATAAACCTAAATTTTCTCACACCTGCTCGCGTTGCGGTAAAGTTTGGGATATGCCGGTTCAGCTCGACCCGTCGCGCCCCATGTATTGCTCTGATTGCTTGCCAATAATCCGCGAAGAGCAAAAAGATAAAGGGCGTATAAAAAAGATAGGCCCCGAGCCCGAGTCACGTGAGCCGTATAAATCAAACCTCGATAAAGATCGTCCGCCAAAACGTACCAGGCCCGCAAAAGAACCGAATAAGCCTCGAATAATTGGTAAAATAAATTTACCGCCAATCTCAGAACTGCCCCCTGTAGAGGATGATCCGGATGAACCTCCTTTTATGGGCGGTGGTCTCATCGGCGAGCTATCCAGGCAAAAAGGTACCAACATAGAAACCCGCAAACGGCAGGTGGAAAAACAGATGGAGGGGCGTGATGCCGCTAAACCAAAAATCACTCCTCCTGCAGTTAACCAAGAAAAAACTCACACAAAACCTTTTTACAATCCCGAAAAAAACAAAGCTCCGCAAAAGCCGGTTATTGATGATGACGATGAACCGGTAGCAAACAATCGCCCCGAGTCATTAGTGGTTTTTAAGAAAAAACCATCACCAACCGAACAAGATAAATCATCAAGCTCGTACCCATCCATCACCGGCAATAATTTTAACCCTTTGGATAAGCGCCAGTCGCACGGAATTCGCAAAGACGCATCGGGCCAGCAACCACGGTCATCCAACGGCCCAACCACCCTAAACCCCGGCTCTCGAGTCACCTTCGACTAATCTATATAGCTAAATGTTCAAGAAGGCAAAAGTTCATCAAGAGTTGCTTTGATAACTCCTGATGAACTTGTTACTTTAATCTTTTATCTATTATATATGGCAGATACAATATCCTACAAAACCTTAGATAACGTGATCATCAAGGGTAATTGGTCGCCTTCGCCAACAACTGTTGGTGTGGCTATCCTTTTGCATATGATGCCCAACGATCGCAAATCATGGGCGCCTTTTCAGCAGGTATTGCAAAGGCATCATGTTGCGTCGCTTGCCATCGATTTACGCGGTCATGGAGAAAGTACAAAAACCGAGGAAGGAGCAACTCTGGATTACAAAAAGTTTAGCGACGATGATCATAAAAAATATTTATACGATGTAATGGGCGCACTCGATTGGCTTGATGCTAAAAAATACACTAAAGATCAAATAATAATGGTTGGTGCTTCCATTGGGGCGAATATTGCCATTTGGGCTCTCGAAGAAGACCCTGCTCTGGCCGGAGCGGTTTTACTCTCACCGGGAAACTACCGCGGTATCGACTCAACCGAAAAAGCGGGTTACATAAAAGCTCATCATGCTATCTGGGCCTCCGGCTCTGATACAGACGACCCCGATGCATACGAAACCGCTAAGCAAATTATCGAAGAATCAGGTGCGGATCGCAAGCAATTCGTACCCTATAAAAACTCAGGCCACGGGATCCATCTTTTCACCTCAGATCCCGAACTCATGGATAACTTGGCTAAATGGATGGAAGAATCGTATGGGAGGGTATAAACTTGCAATCACCAATAACCAATAAAATAATCATCAATAAATCACCAAAAGAATAATCACCAATAATCAAATTACAAGCCACGGACAATAACATCCTAAAAAAAGGATACAAATCCCAATTTCCAAACAAATACCAAATTAAAACAACAAAATACAAAAATAAGTGATAGATTTATTATTGGTTAATTGGATATTGATGATTTATTGGTGATTGGAGCTTGGTTATTGGTTATTTTTTGTATTTTGTGGCAAAATACAAACAGCATGAAATCTCTAAGGTTTTTTTGTAGTTTAATAGTGCTTATTGTCGCAATGGTGCCAATAATCACTCATGCGGCCACACCTCACCGTGTTACAGTGGCCAATTTTTTGCATTCGGATTCTGATTTTGCATCGGCTATTGTAATGGATGTAAACAGCAAAGAAATACTTTTTGAATACAATGCCGATAAACCCTGGGTCCCGGCCAGCCTTACAAAACTTGTTGGTGCTCTCGTTTTTACCGAGCGTCAACCGGCTTGGGATGCGATAGTTGCCCTAAAAGCAGAGGATGAAGTCGGCGGCGGCCGCCTCCGTGTCGATGATGGCGCCACCATGTCCGTTCAAGATCTGATGTATTCGGCCATGGTCGGCAGTGCCAATAACGCGGCTACGGCTTTTGGCCGCTTATCGGGTTTGGGCATGGATGGCTTTGTCGCGGCCATGAATCGCAAGGTTCGCGATCTTGGCTGTAATGTTTCATATTTCGAAGATCTTGCCGGCATGGATGTGGATAATCGTACAACCGCCAGAGAAATGCTCAAAATCGCCACAGCATCTTTTGCGCGTGCCGAAATACACAAACCGGCCAGCACCGCCGAATACTCTTTTATAATCAGAAATACGGGCGAGCTAAAAAAAATTACCAACACCAACGATCTTCTCGTTAAACCGGATAACGGCTTGTATGTTACCGGAGGCAAGACAGGTTTTTTGTATGAATCTTTAAATAATCTCGTTGTACGCTTAAAACCCTCCGAGACCGACCAGCGTGAACTGCTAATTGTTGTTCTTGGTTCACCCTCGCGAGCGGATATGTTTGCCATAACCGAACGTTTGGCCAAGTGGAGCTGGGCAACTTATAGCTGGGAGGGCGCTCCATCGTCTGCCATTGCCGAGGCAGGGGAGATTCCCAACGGCACACTCATAAAAAAACCCGATTCTCCGGCCGTCTGGTATATTTGGAAAGGCAAAAAATACATTTTATTGGATGGTATATTTTTAGATCATTATTTCCAAGGAGTTCCTATCAAAACCGTAACTGCAGACATCGTCGAAGTATTTACCTCTGCTAGGCCGTACACTTTTGATGATGGTGAACTGCTTAAATCAGCAAAGAGCCCGGTCGTCTACTACGTTCAACATGGCATGCTCCGCCCAATCTCATCCGAATCAGCGTTTTTATCTATGGGTTGGAACTGGAATCAAATCGTCACCGCCCCCCAATTCGTCCTCGATACCTACTCACAGGGCTTGGCTATAAACACCCTAAATACAGATTCGGTGCTCCTAACGTCGAGATAAAGAATTAAAGATAAAAGTTCATCGAGCTCAGCTCGATTCATCAAGACTAAAGTTCATCAAGAGTTACTTTGGTTACTCTTGATGAACTTTAGTCTTTAAACTTGATGAACTGCCATATATACCCATCTCCCTTGATATTTTAAGTATTTTAGTGTATCCTCCGCTAAACAACTACGTGGGACGATTGCGACGTGCGACGTGGGACGTATCATATGCAACCAATCGAATTATCATCTTTCTTAAGAGATCACAAACAACCAAAATACCGCCTGGAACAGGCGATTCGTTCCTATTTCGTGGAATTCCACGATTCTTGGGATAGCGTTTCCACCTGGCCTGCCGCATTGCGTGAAACCTGCAAAGAACTGACCTGGTCTCCTTTAAGATTGGAGCTAACCTCGGAAACAGATAAGCCCGAAAGCGCCAAAATGCTTTTGATGACAGAAGATAATAAGCGCATCGAAACCGTAATTATGCGTCATGCCGATGGCCGCAATACTGTCTGCGTCTCCTCGCAAATCGGTTGTGCCATGGGTTGTACTTTTTGTGCCACCGGCAAAATGGGTTTTGGACGAAATCTTAGTTCCGAAGAAATTGTCGACCAAGTAATACACGCCGCCCGCTACCTCAAAGCCAAAGACGCTAAAGTCACTAATATCGTATTCATGGGAATGGGCGAACCGTTCCACAATACAGATGCCGTTTTTGAATCAATCGATGTTCTAACAGATCAAGATCTTTTTGGTCTTGGTGCGCGCCACATCAGCATCAGCACCTGCGGAATAGTTCCCGGCATCTTGCGTATGATAGAAGATGCGCCCCAGGTAAATCTTGCAATCTCACTTCACGCTCCAACTCAAGATCTTCGCGAAAAACTAATGCCTGTTTCCATCGCCTACAGCCTAAAACAACTCATGCACACTTTGGATGAGTACATGCGCCAAACCAATCGCAAGGTCATGTTTGAATATGTTATGCTAAAGGGAGTTAACGATAGCCTGGAACACGCAAAACAGCTCGTAGAACTGCTCGATCCATACAAACGCCTATCACATGTCAACCTAATAAAATATCACGACACGGGCATGTATAAAGCTACGGATGAAAAAGATCGCCGTGCATTTCAAGAATATTTAAAACGCCACAGCGTTTCCGTCACCCACCGCATCTCCTACGGAGAAGATATAAGCGGAGCCTGCGGGCAACTGGCAACCAAAGCTGGTTCGTAAAGTCGCAGGTTCATCAAGTCTAAAGTTCATCAAGAGTAACCCAAGTTTCTCTTGATGAACTTGTAACTTTATGAGCTTGCATCTAAATATGAAAAAAGTTCTCGTAGCCCTAAGCGGAGGCGTCGACTCATCTGTCGCCGCTGCTTTGTTGTTGGAGCAAGGGTATGATGTTACCGGAGGCTTTATCAAGAATTGGTCTGATTCCAAGGATCCCATGAGCGGGGTCTGCTCTTGGCGCGCGGAACGCCGTGATGCTTTGCGTGTCGCCGCCGCACTCGATATTCCACTCCTCACTTTTGATTTCGAAAAACAATATCGCAAAAAAATAGTCGACGAGCTTTACCATGGTTACAAAAAAGGGGAGACCCCAAACCCGGATGTCCTCTGTAACGAATACATCAAATTCGGCCTCTTTTACGAAAAGGCGATGGAACTAGGCTACGACACGATCGCCACCGGCCACTACGCCATCGTAAAATCCACTACCAATAGACGTGGGACGATTGGGACGTGCGACGTGGGACGATTGTTCCGCGGTATCGATCCTGCTAAAGACCAAAGCTACTTTCTATACCGTGTCCCGGGCTCCGTTTTACGACGCACGCTTATGCCGGTTGGCGCTTATCAAAAGTCTAAGATCCGCGAGCTTGCCAAAAAATTCAAACTTCCCGTTGCAAACAAGCCCGATAGCCAGGGCATCTGTTTTATCGGTAAAGTGGATTTTTCCAAGTTCTTATCCAATCAAATAAAAAATAAGCCGGGTAAGATCATTACCGATGAAGGAGTTACAATCGGTAAACATCAAGGCCTGCACAACTACACTATCGGCCAACGTGGGCGCATCGCAGTTGCCGATAAACATCCTTGGTTTGTTGCTGTTAAAGACACGAAAAAGAACATCCTCATTGTCGTGAATCGCGAAGAACATCCTTTTTTACAATCAAAAGATTTAACAGTTGGTGATATGCATTGGATTGCCGGCGAACCGCCAAAACTCCCTATTAAAGTACAAATCCAAGGCAGGTACCACGGAGAACTTATTCCGGCTAAGATATGCACAGGCAAATCTAAAAAAAACATCCACATAGAACTAATAAAACCTCTTCTTGCGGCAGCGAAGGGTCAATCCGCCGTTATTTATCAAGGTCAAGAATGCTTGGGTGGAGGCGTTATAGAGGAAGTTGTTCATCTGTGCTAAGCTTACATACCAATACAGCTTCTAGCCTTTAACCACTAGCCAAAAAAGCATGCAAACAGAGGCTGACAGCTTCGATTATGTCCGACGAAAGATCTAAAAAATTCCAGTGGATATCCATTGTTTACTTATTACTATTCGCTCTAGCGGTGTTTTCTCCATCACTTGTTAAACAAGGTTATTTTGGCTTACACGAGCAACACGTAGAGGAAGCTTTGATTTTTCTATTCGGCTTGGTTGGAATCTCAATCTTCATGCTGTACGAAAGATTGATGGAGAAAAAGGAAAAAGAACACCTGGCAACTCAAGATGCTTGCGACCGTGCCAGGCGTGAGCTGGTTTCATCTTATCAATACATCGGTTCCTTGAACCGCCAAATGGATTTGCTTAAAAAGCTCTCCAACGACACCTCTGTCTCCATCTTTGAGCAAGATCAATTAAGTAAAGATCTCCTTGATTCAATCGTGCGTACAGCCTCGGGTACAATGGGTGGTGTGCCATCTTTGCTTCGAGTTATTCGCCTCGATAAACTACGCACCGAGCACGAGGTTTTTCATGATATGAGTAAAAATGAAAATGGTAAATCACTTCATATCTCCAACAAACAACTTAAGCAACTTCACGATGAACAAAGAGCTTACCACTTCTTTACAGCGGATGATCACCGTTTTGTAGCCGTCCCATCCGATAGAAACTCGGGCGATCATAAAGCTTTTTTAATATTAAAATGGAACGGAGAGCAAGAAGAGATATTCGACCCCTCGGTAATTAAAGTGTTCGCCAACCAAGCCGAGTTAATCTACGGCGTCCTCCAAAAACGAGGCCAACTCAACCCCGAAACACCGCTCGATATAATCGAAAGCGTCACAAACGGCATCGCGGGAGAGGTGAACTAACTCACAAGATTAAAGTTCATAAAGTTACAAGTTCATCAAGAGCAACATAAGTAACTCTTGATGAACTTTAGTCTTGATGAACTTTTTACAATATATATATTAAAATCTTGTAATCCAAGGTTTTTTATAGTAGATTATCCTCATTATGCAAAACAGAACCACCGACGAAATCCGCCAATTATTTCTTGATTTTTATAAAGAAAAAGGCCACGCAATCTTGCCATCAGCCTCTATAATCCCCGAAAACGATCCAACCGTTTTATTCACGACAGCCGGTATGCAACCTTTGGTTCCTTATCTTTTGGGCGAGAAACATCCAATGGGAACACGTCTTGCGAACGCTCAAAAGTGTTTACGAACCGATGATATCGATGAAGTCGGAGATAATACTCATGGTACTTTTTTTGAGATGCTCGGTAATTGGTCGCTTGGTGATTATTTCAAGGAAGAGGCGATCGGCTGGTCGTACGAATTCCTCACCAAACCCGAATACTGCGGAATAGAACCTACCAAACTCTACGTAACCGTATTCGAGGGAGATGCCGATGCACCGCGCGATGAAGAATCCGCCAATATTTGGCAAGCGCAATTTGCAGTTCACGGTATTCAAGCCGAGATAGGGGAGGCGGGCGTCGACGAGCCGGCACAAGGCTCAAAAGGGCCTCGTATTTACACTTATCCCAAAAAGAAGAACTGGTGGGGCCCTGCCGGCCAAACCGGCCCTTGTGGCCCTGATACGGAGATGTTTTACGATACCGGGAAACCTCATAAAGAAACATTCGGCCCTGTTTGCCATCCAAACTGTGATTGTGGCAGGTTCGTCGAAATCTGGAACGATGTGTTCATGCAATACAACAAGCAAGAGGATGGTTCCTTTGCCCCGCTGGAACAAAAGAACGTAGATACCGGCATGGGTCTCGAGCGCATGGCCGCTGTGCTTCAACAAGTACCATCTAACTACGACACAGACGCTTATTCTCGGCTTTTCAGCGCTTTTAACACCATTTTCGACATCAGATACGGTGTAGACGCGGAAATCGACAAATCCCTTCGTATTATCATGGATCACCTCCGTGCCGTCACTTTTATCGTGGGCGACCAAAACGGCGTAGCTCCATCCAATATAGGCCAAGGCTACATAGCCCGCCGTCTCCTGCGCCGAGCCTCGCGTGAGGCTAAGCGCTTGGGCATCGATACACCAATCGCTCCAACCATTTGCCAAGAAGTAATAAACCTCTACGGCGATGTTTACCCTGAACTGGTCGATAATGCAGAGAGAATCCTTACCGAAGTGAAAAAAGAGGAGGATAAATTTGCTCTGACTTTAGAGAAAGGACTAAAAATACTACAAAAAATAGTCGAAGAAAAGCTAGAGAAATGGTCAGATCCAAAACTTAAAGAAATTACTCCTGAAAACCCCAATGGCTTTGCTCTTAATGTTATTAATGGTTACGAAGCTTTTGATATTTATCAAACATATGGATTTCCGGTTGAACTAATACAAGAAGAACTTGGACGCTTGGGAATGGAGAAGAGAGGAGTGCCATTTACTTTTAATGTGGGAGAATTTCGAGAGGCTGAGAGAAAACATCAGCAACTCTCACGCACAGCCTCGGCAGGTGTTTTTAAAGGCGGGCTCCAAGATCAATCCGAGGAAACAACCAAGCTCCACACCGCAACCCACCTCCTTCATCAAGCACTGCGCGAGGTCTTGGGCACTCATGTTGCCCAACGCGGCTCCAACATCAACGCCGACCGCCTGCGCTTCGATTTTGTACATCCCGAAAAGATGACCGATGAGCAAAAGCAAAAAGTCGAGGAAATCGTCAACTCTGTCATCAAAAAAGATCTGCCCGTCACCATGTGTGAGCTGACTGTCGACGAGGCCAAAGCCCAGGGCGCAATTGGCATCTTTGACGACAAGTATGGTAATAAGGTTAAGGTCTACACTGTTGAAGATCCAAATAACGAAAAAGGCTTCTATTCCAAAGAAATCTGCGGCGGCCCGCATGTCACATCTACTGGCCAACTTGGTGGCTTTAAGATCAAAAAAGAAGAATCGGTTTCAGCCGGAATAAGGCGAATCAAGGCGGTTATTGGATAGTCTGAACCTTGATTTCCGCCAGAGGCGGATCTGCCTATGGATGAAAACCTGATTCACAATCAAATTACCTTGATTACTTTTGGTAAGATTTTATCTAAAAACAATCCTGTTAATCAAGAAAATCCTGTGAATCAAGGTAAATGTTTGCCTAAATTAACAATTTTAGTTATAATTCATCCATAATTATTGTGGATAACTCTATTAAATGATCATGATTTTTACGTATGTCAAATAAACCCTCATCTCCTAACAAGGAATTTTTAAGCGTGAAAGGGGTAATTGAGGAGAATTTGCCGGGTGCTACGTTTAAGGTACAACTGGAAAACGGGCAGTCAATTTTGTGTCATTTAGCGGGAAAATTGCGTATGCATCGCATTCGTCTCACGCCCGGAGACGAGGTTAAAGTAGAGATATCCCCCTACGATTTGACAAAAGGGCGTATAACCTTTAGATTATAGCCCACTTACGCGAGCCGATGTGAGAGGGCATCGGATAGGCTTAAGCTTGCCTATTTCCCTTAACAACGCGTATTCTTACTTACCAATTCCATGAAAGTCAGAACATCAGTCAAACCCATGTGTCGGGATTGTAAAATTACCCGCCGAAAAGGCAGGGTGGTTGTTATTTGTAAGAAAAACCCTAAGCATAAACAGCGACAGGGCTAATCAATATATATGGCACGTATCTCAGGAGTAGTACTTCCCCAGAACAAGCGCATTGACATTGCGCTTACATATATTTTTGGCATCGGTAAAACCCGTGCTGAAAAGATAATCAAAGAAACCGGTGTAGATCCAAGTATCCGCACCAAAGATCTTTCGGCCGACCAAGAAAAGATTCTGCGTGAAGCGGTTGAAAAAACATATCGCGTCGAGGGTGAACTTCGTCGTGAAGTGTTAAGTAACATTAAGCGCATGAAAGAAATCAGTTGTTTCCGCGGAACACGCCACGCTAAAAAATTACCGGCACGCGGTCAACGCTCTAAAACCAACTCCCGAACCGTTCGTGGCAATATCCGCCATACGGCAGGTTCAGGTAAACGTAAGCTGGAAAAGACCTAAACGATAGCTATGACTGAAGTAAACGAAACTCCAATAGCAGCAGAAGCACCGGCTACAGCCAAGCCTGCCGCTAAAGCCAAAAAAGGTGGCAAGGGCCGTAAAAAAGCTCAGGTTACCAAACATGTACCGCATGGTCGTGCTTATATTCACGCAACATTTAATAACACAATTGTTACCGTCACCGATCAAAACGGAAATACTCTGGCTTGGGCATCTGCCGGCAACTGTGGTTTTAAAGGGCCAAAAAAAGCAACCCCATACGCTGCATCGGTTGTTGTTCGCACGCTTTCCGAAAAGCTTCAAGATTTTGGTGTAAAAGATGTAAGTGTTTTTGCTACAGGAGTAGGCCAAGGCCGTGAAGGCGCAATTCGCGCATTTAATGCTAATAATATTAACGTTCTCACAATTAAGGATACCACGCCCATCCCGCACAATGGTTGCAGAAAACCACGTGCAAGGCGCATGTAATATAATAGATTATATATAAAGTATGGCACGGAATCTAAGTTCAAGTTGCAAATTATGCAGACGCGAGGGAGTTAAGCTCATGCTGAAAGGCGCACGATGCGAGTCTTCGAAGTGTGCGTTTACACGCCGCCCTTACGCCCCGGGTGTACACGGTACCGGTCGCCCGCCACGTCAAACAGACTTTGGTAAACAGCTTCGCGAGAAACAAAAGGCAAAACGTCTTTACGGTATTTCCGAAACTCAATTTGCAAACTATTACGAGAAAGCCATGAAAACTAAAGGTGATTCCGGTGTAAATTTGGTTACTCTTCTGGAACTTCGTTTGGATAATGCAGTCTACCGCACGGGTTTTGCAAAAAGCCGTGCATCTGCCCGCCAGCTTGTTTCCCATGGTCAAATTTTAGTTAACAATAAACCTGTAAACATTCCTTCCTTTTTGGTAAAATCCGGCGACATTCTAACCGTTCGCGAGAACAAAAAAAATAAAGGCCCTTGGAAAGAATTGTCCGAAGAACTTAAAAATCACGTTGCTCCGTCTTGGTTAACAGTGGAGCCGGGGACTCTCACCGTAAAAGTAACGAGTCTACCGAGCGCGGAAGAGTTGAAAGAGGCGTTTGATCCTAAACTCATTATCGAATTTTATTCGCGCTAATCGTTCATTCTTTTTTACTATGGAGTCACTCCTTCTTCCAACAAACATCCAATTTACTCCCGGCCTACGCCCCAACGAGGGCGTGCTTACCGTTGAGCCTTGTACCCCGGGGTATGGCACAACTTTAGGTAATGCACTTCGCAGGGTACTTTTGTCGTCACTTCCGGGTGCGGCAATCACTTCGGTTAAAATCCGCGGTGTGGATCACGAATTTTCAACCATGGAGCATGTCAAAGAAGACGTGCTGGAGATCATACTCAATCTTAAGCTGGTTCGCGTAAAGCTCTACTCCGAAGAGCCGGTAAAGCTCCGCTTAGAAGCAAAAGGTGCTCAATCCATTACAGCTGCAATGTTTGAAAAAAATTCAGATGTCGAGGTTGTTAATCCGGATCAAGTAATATGCTCACTAACAGATAAATCCGCTTCCTTGGAGCTCGAGGCAACAATTTCACCCGGACGTGGTTACAGATCCAGCGAGGATCGCTTAAACGAAAAGATGGATTTGGGAGAAATCAGCATCGACGCATTATTTTCACCGGTTATCAACGTTTCCTACAAAGTAACTCCAACCCGCGTTGGTGATAAAACAGACTTTGATAAACTCACACTCGAAATCGAAACAGATGGCGCTACAGACCCAATAGACGCATGCAACCAAGCTGTAGCTGTCTTACTCGACCACTTAAACTTACTAAAAGATCTTAACTACCAAGAAGCGGCTCCAATCATCGAAGATTCCCCCGAACCAACAGAAGAAGAATCCACCGAAGAAGAAGCTCCCACAGAAGATCCAGAATAACCTAACCGATTTAAACACTGTTCACTGACCACTATACTTAGTAACTACTGGGACTAAGTACTAGGACTAAGTACTAAATAGATATATGAGGCACAGAAGCAAGAAAAAAATTCTCGACCGCAAGAACGGGCCACGCAAAGCGTTGCTCCGCAATTTAGCGACCTCGATTTTACTTTACGAGCACGTAAACACAACGCTCGCTAAAGCCAAATACGTTCGCCCGATAGTTGAGAAACTTATCACTGCCGGCAAAACCAAAGATTTGGCAACCCGCCGTAAACTCGCATCATATTTGCTTAGCGAAAACGCAGTCAATAAAGTCTTGGAAGAAATCGGTCCACGTTATTTGGAACGTAAAGGTGGTTATACACGAATAATTAAACTTGGTACCCGCAAAGGAGACGGCGCCGAAATAGCTCAAATTCAACTTGTAAAATAATATGCCTTGGAAGAAACGACAGGGGATTCCCCATACAGACCGCGAAACCGTGGAAATCGATGTCGCCGGGAAACCGGTTGGCCGCGTTGCCACACAAATCGCCATGGTTCTCATGGGTAAACACAAACCCAGCTATGTACCAAATACCGATATGGGAGATCGTGTAAAAGTTTTGAATATAGATAAAATCGAGTTCACCGGTAAAAAATGGGATCAAAAAGTTTACTTCACAACATCTAACCGCCCGGGTGGTCTTAAAACAAAGCCGGTTAAAGATCTGCGCGAATCATCTCCGGAAACAATCATTCGCCATGCAGTAAAATATATGCTTCCTAAAAATAAGCTTCAAGATTTACGCATGAAACGATTAACCTTTGCCAAATAATTATGCCAGAAGAAAAGAAAACCACCGCCAAGAAAGCTGATGCTAAAGAAGAGAAAGTAAAGAAACCAGCAACCAAGGCCAAGAAAGAAGAAACGGCTAAAAAAGCTCCGGCTAAAAAAGCCGCCGAAGAGACGCCTACTTTAGTTGTGGAAGCTGAACAAGCCGCTGCTGCCAAAACAGCCAAAGGCGGATCGTTTATTCCTGCTGTAGGACGCCGTAAAACATCCATTGCTCGCGTACGTCTTATCAAAAACGGTAAAGGCCTTATCACAGTCAACGGCAAACCTTTTAATGAATACTTTGGAACTTTCGATCTGCGCTCGCAAATCGAAGCTCCTCTAAAAGCCATTGGCCAGGCAGAAGCGGTCGATGTCAGTGTCAAAGTAGTCGGCGGTGGAATCCGCGGCCAGGCAGAAGCGGTTCGCCACGGTATTGCTCGCGCACTCATCCAGCTTAACCCAACTTTCAGAAAAACATTAAAAAAACTCGGCCATCTTTCCCGCGACCCTCGCAAAAAAGAACGTAAAAAACCGGGTCTCAAATCAGCCCGCCGCGCACCACAGTGGAGCAAACGTTAGAAACTTTCGTACGTCGTACATCGTACATCGTACAAATACAAATCAAGAAAACAACAAAAACGAGCAAAAGCTCGTTTTTTGGTTCTTGTTAGGGCTTGCGTTTATTTTTAATACCCTGTAAGGTACTAGGAAATTATGAGACCTAAAATTACAGCAAAACAAGTGCGTCGTGAGGGGATTAACCTCTCGGGTACAGATAAGATGGAGCGCATCCTGGCTAAAAAGCCTTATCCACCCGGTGAACATGGGCAAGGCCGCCGACGCCGCATGACAGATTATGGCATCCAGCTTAGAGAAAAACAACGAGCTAAGCTCATCTTTGGCGTTAGCGAAAGGCAGTTTAGAAACTATTTTGAGTCAGCTAAGAAAGCAAAAGGAGATACAGCCGCTCGCTTAGTTAATCTTTTAGAATCCCGCTTAGACAATGCTATTTACCGCGCCGGATTCGCTAAAACCCGTGCTGCAGCCCGCCAACTAGTTTCCCATGCTAATTTCGAACAGAACGGCAAAAAAGCCAACATCCCATCTATGCAGATTAAGCCCGGTGATATTATTTCAGTTAGAGAATCAAAATCTTCTAATAAATACTGGCAAGATTTACGAGCTAATCCGCTCAACACACAAATACCATCCTGGCTTGCAGCAGACCTAAAATCTCTCAGTATCAAAATCACCTCTGAGCCAACTATAGAAGAATTAAAACAGCCTTTTGATCCCAGGCTGATAGTTGAGTTTTATTCCAGGTAAAGCCGTATATCACACAAAAAGAATTTCATAAAAAGAAGTAAGAGCTTCTTTTTTGATAAAAAAAATAGCCGCTGGATGTGTAATCCAGCGGCAAGATAGCAAAATACTACGTCAGTGAGACGTGCCACCCGCATGTGCAGGTGAGATCCTTACAAGAGGATCCCCAGTACTTTCCGCTAGGAAGCTTGTACTTCCTACGGATTTCCTGGTCCGCCTCAGAGTCGACGCAGTCAGGGTTCCGGCAGTAGCCGAGCTCCTCAACTTCGTCGCCCTCATACTGCCAACAGTATGCATTGTGAAAATATGCGTCTTGTGTCATTGCTCACTCTCCTGTTTAGGGTTGGCACAGGTAAAGAGGCGCAATAACACAGACACGGACACTAACTGTCAAAGAGCAGATAGATGAGAGCGGGGATCGCGATGATGATCAACATCTTCCACCAGGCGATTCCCAACAGACATCCAATCAAGAGCAGTCCGCCACCAAGAGCCAGAACGAGGCCAATGATGGCAAAACGGTAGCAATTCATCAGAAAGCTGAACGACTTCCACAAAAAGTCTGAACCGGTCATGTTGCTCTCCTTGAGTTTTCGAATCGTTACAATATATCACAAAAAAGCCATTTTGTCAAGGGTGCAAGGTAAATATTTGTCTAAAATAAGCAAAGTATTAATCAAAAACAATGCAGCTTTCATGCTTCAATTAGCGATTTGCTGAATTCATTTCAGCAAAAAAACCCGCTCGATTTCCAGTCGAGCGGGTTAAAAGATAGGGGAGAGTGGTCAGCGACACGCGGCAGTTCGCTGAGCGGTATAAGTACAAGCTTCGCCGTCTGCAGAGCAAGGAATTCCAAGTTCCTCTCGAGCGGCAGGACGTCTGGTCATTCGAAAAACGTAAACTCCATCATCGTGCCAATTGTGCAATAAAATATCTTGCCGAGATAGTCCAAGGAAGCGACGGATCTGATGTCCGTCACGCCTTGCAAAGAGTGTTCCGGGGTATCTCTCCAATCTGCCATTGAACTCACGCACTTCGTAAGTTCCATCCGCCGGAAATGTAGCCTCACAGAACAAGCAACGTCTGCGATTCGTACCCGGGACGATTGCACCCAAAACATGGTTATGCGCGTACATTTGGGTCTCCTTTTGTTATTAGAACAAAACAATATAACCATTTATAGTGATTTTGTCAATAGTAATAGATGAATATTTGGCTATAATTAAGCAAAATAATAGATTAACGCACAGGTCCACGACTTGATTTTTTCACTAACTTGTGGCAGAATCTCCGCACTGGAGGATTAAGGAATGTCTGAAGAAGACGGCGACCTTAGCACCTTAGAGCCTGATCCTGAAGGTGATGCCATTGCTGAACTATTTGAACCCGAGCTGCAAGAGGAAGCTCGTTTAGCTCTTCGTTCCCTCAAGCAGGGTGTAGCCGACGTTTCCGACTCACGCAAAGCCGCCGAAGCACGCCTGGCTGACCTTTATTGCGGTTGCAATATAACAACACGGCGTAAGTGCAACCATCATTAGACAAGCATTGTTCTCTATTTTCTCTCCTTGGGCATTCACTGCCTTCTTTTTTATATTGATTTTTTCGCTGATTTATGGGAAAATAACCTCCAGACAATCATCAATAACCAACAAAACAATCATCAATAAATCACCGATAACCAATGCTCCAATTACCAAATGGTTATTCAGTTATTGGTGATTGGTTATTTATCGGTTATTGGAAAATTGGTGATTGGTTATTTCAAGTTTATGGTCGGTGAAAAAGTAGCAAAAAACGCATTGGTTCTCATGTTGGCTACCACGGGTCAAAAGTTCGTGGCTTTTTTTGCGTTCATGATTGTAGCGCGATTGGTTGGTCCTGAGATTACGGGTTCTTACTTTTACGCGGTATCTGTCACATCTGTCTTTGTAATCATTTCCGACTTGGGTATCACACCTGTTGTAATTCGAGCTATCGCCAGCGGCCAAGCCGGCGCTGATAGGCTCTTTGGTGCGGCTATCCGAGCAAAGTTTGCACTGGTCCCTATCGCAATCCTGGCATCTATCGGCTATGGAATCTTGCGCGGAAACGATCCGGTAATCTTAGCTACAATCGCAGTCGCTTGTATTGCCATGGGCGCGGATGCTTTTCATCTTATTCTCTATGGCGCTCTGCGCGGCAGGCAAAATCTAAAACCCGAAGCATTTGGAATGTTCGTGGGGCAAGTGCTCGTTGGTTCCATCGCCGCATCTGTAGCCATCTTGGGCTATGGCTCCATTGGCCTTGCAGTTGCGCTTGTAATTGGAAGTCTTTGGAATGTTGCATGGGCATACTGGAATATTCGCAAGCAAGATATAAAATTTACAAAACCCGGCCGTGTCGACATACGGAGCCTTTCCAATCAAGCGCTCCCTTTTGCAATCGCCGGTATAGCGGTAAAAGTCTACTCATACATCGACAGCCTAATGCTTGAGGCTTTTAAAGGTACAACGGCTGTCGGCTATTACGCAGTTGCTTATAAACTCACTTATGCGATGCAGTTTGTACCGCTTACTTTTACCGCGGCTCTCTACCCGGCCTTAAGCCAAGCTTTCGCCAAAAAACAACACGATGAACTGCAAAAAACTTTTGTCGGCTCCATGCGCCTAATGGCTGCAGTCGGATTTCCAATATCTGCGGGTTTATCCGCTTTGGCACCGCGTCTCATTCCTGCCATCTATGGCGATGCTTTTTCCGCTTCTATCGCGGCCATGCAAGTTTTACCTTGGGTTTTACTTCCAATCTTTATCGATTTCCCAATCGGCGCTTTACTTAACGGATCCAACCGCGCCCACCTTAAAACCACAGCCATGGTCGCAACTATGCTGGTGAATGCTGTATTGAACTTTATGCTTATTCCATACTACGGCCCTCTTGGTGCATCTTGGGCTGGAGTCTTCAGTTTCTGGTTTCTACTTTCCATCGGCTTCATGTTTACTTATAAAGATGCCGGAGGCTTTAAAAAATTCCTTTGGATAATCACCCGTGCCTTTGCCGCCGCCGTTGTAGCCTGGTTGGTTTGGAGATACATTGGGGCATACATGCCTTTGGTCTTTGCCTTCGTTTTCGGCAGTGCGGTTTCGGTGGGGCTTGCATTTTTGGTTAAACTTGTTACATTCGAAGATATATGGCCCCTGTGGTTGCATCTTCGTAATAAGTTCCAAAAACCCGAAAACTTACATGAAGCCTAAATTTACCCTAATTACACATGATTATCTGCCTGCGCAAGGCGGAATTTCGCGTTATCTATCATCACTTGTAAGATCCGCCAAAGGTCAAATAGATGTCTGGATACCTCTAGATTATTCGTACAATGTTCAATACCAAGATGAGATGGTGGAGCAAGAGATAGTTGGAAATCCCGATGAAAAACACGAAGTACGCCAAGTCCGTTTTTGGTGGAGTATGTGGCCGCGCTGGTTTCCATTGATTAAAAGATGCTTGGAGGTACCCAAAGATAATAAAATCCTAATCTCACATGTTTTTCCAATCGGTACCGCCGCTTGGTTGGCTAAAAAAATTGGCGCACCGGAATACGTCATCATCTTTCACGGTACGGATATTAAACGCGCCCAAACAAAATGGAAGCGCTGGCTTTTACGCCGTATATGTAAAAACGCTTCACTGCTTGTGGTTAACAGCGTAGCAACTCAAAATATCTTAAAACGTCTTGTGCCAACCGCGCACTCTGTTGTCCTAACTCCCGCGTTTGAGCCTTTTGATCTGCCGGATAAAATAAAAACTCGCGCCAAGCTCAACATCAACCCTGATACTAAGATTATCCTTACCGTGTGCCGTTTGGTCGAGCGTAAAGGTGTCGATACCTTAATTCAAGCTGTCGCCAATATTAAAGAATCTAATCATAACGTTAAACTGGTTGTTATCGGCAACGGTCCATACGGCAGCACACTGCAAGGGCTTGCCCGTCTTTCGGGAATCAATGTTCGCTGGATAACCAACGCCAACGATCAAACAGTGCATTATTGGTACACCGCCTCTGATATCTTTTGTCTTCCCGGCCGCGAAATAGCAAACGATATAGAGGGCTTTGGTATCGTTTATTTAGAGGCCGCTTACGCCGGGCTTCCTGTGATTGCGGGTGATAACGGCGGTACATCCGAAGCCATTGTAAACAATCAAACGGGTTTATTAATAGAACCAAATGTAGGGGGTTGCACAGACGCTCTGTTAAAACTTTTAAACGATCCGATCTTGTCCGCAAGATTGGGCTCCGCCGGGCAAGAACGTGTAATCGAAGATTTTAATTGGCTCGATCGCTGGCGAAGATTATCCGCGCAAATCGAAAATCCTGAATCCGGTGAATCTAGCACAACCAAACAAACCCTAACGGAAAACGATACCTATAATATCAGTGTGATTATCCCTGCTTATAATCATGCAAACGAATTAAAAAAGACACTGGAATCGCTTTGGAAACAAACGATCGGCGTCAAAGAAGTTATCGTTGTTGATGATGCTTCTCAAGATGATATTGAATCAGTTATTGATATTTTTAAGTATAAATTGCCCATCAGGTTAATTAGTCACGAACAAAATAAAGGTGCGGCCGCCGCCAGAAACACAGGATTAAAATCCGCGGATGGCGAGTTTACAATCTTTTTAGATGCGGATATAGTCTTGGAACCCGAGGCTCTTGCAAAAATGCATCAAGCCTTAGAGGATAATCCTAACGCCAGCTATGCCTTTGGTGATTTTTGTTGGGGTAGAATTCACTTTAAAGGCAAGCCATTTTGCATCGAATCATTACAAAAAGTAAACTATATTCACACATCCGCGCTTATTCGCAGAAAGGATGCATTGGAATTCGATGAAACCCTAAAAAAGTTTCAAGATTGGGATTTGTGGCTAACAATGGCAAATCAAGGTAAAGTAGGTGTTTGGGTTCCCGAGATACTTTTTAAAGTCATCGAACGTAAAAACGGTATCAGCCGGTGGATGCCATCTTTTATTCACAAAATCCCATGGCCTTTACTGGGGTACGCGCCTAACGAAATTATACGCTATCGTGAAGCGGAATCCATTATTAAACAAAAACATAATCTAAACGGATAGTTTATCAAGACTGAAGCCGATCGTGTTAAACGCGATTCATCAAGATAAAGTTGATAGTGTTATAAAGTCATAAAATCCGTTTGAAAGACTTGATCCGATCCACGAAGCATCGTCCCGGGATGGGTTTGTGGCTTGACAGACTTTTCGCTTGAAGGACTTGTAGCTATTTTTATGAAAGATCTCCACATAATTATTGTAAGTTGGAACATACGAGCAGACCTAGAGAGATGTTTAAAATCACTTCCCGAAGCTTGTGAAGATTTAGATTGGGAATGTGTTGTGGTAGATAACAACTCGCAAGATGATTCTGTGGAAATGATTAAACATGTTTTTGCCGGGGAGGATAGAATCGATTTATTGGTAAATCATCATAATTTGGGATTTGCGGCCGCGTGCAACCAAGGAGCTGTTCAGCACAAAGCTCGGTACGTTCTTTTGTTAAACCCAGACACCGTTTGCCCGCCCAGATCGCTTACTGATTTGGTACAAAAAATGGAATTTAATCCAAATGCCGGAATCATGGGGCCGAAACTTTTAAATCATGATGGTACTTATCAACAAAGCGTGCGCCGGTTTCCAACTCTGTTAAATCAAATATTGATACTTTTAAAACTGCATCATCTTTTACCATGGCTTCCTCCGCTTAAAAAGTATTTTGCCGATGACATAGACCCAAATAAACCGCAAAGCGTAGACCAAGTAATGGGCGCCTGTTTTTTAGTTCGTGCCGGTTGTTGGGATGAGATGCATGGTTTGGATGGCAGGTATTTTATTTGGTTCGAAGAGGTTGATGCGTGTAAAACCGCGCAAAAGAATAATTGGTTGGTTTTGTATGAGCCGAGCGTGGCTGTTATGCACCATGGCGGGCGTGCTTTTGCCAAAGCCTTCACGGTAAAAAAACAAAGATATTTTAATGATAGTTTGCGTAAATACATACTTAAATGGCACGGTCGTACGGCGTGGCTTTTAATAACTCTGATTCATCCGATCGCGCTTTTTTTAGCGCTGGGAGTTTCCGTCTTTAAAAAGATTAAATCCAAATTCAGCAACGAGGATGTTTTTATTTCGCAAAAACCAAATGAAAGAATTAAAAAATTTGACCTGAAAAAAGTCCCAAAAAAAATAATCGATTTATCATGCCGAAGAGATGTTCGTGATATATATTTTTGGTTGGGGGGTATTTTTTTACTGGAATTTCTTTCGTTTGCAACTTTGCATACAACTCTTTTAAGATCAGCGCTTACTGTAATTGTGGCGGTAGTTGTGGCAATTTTGGCTTATAAGCAACCGGCAAAAGCCTTGGCAATAGTAGGAGCCGAGCTTTGGATTGGAGGTTTTGGCTATCTTTTTGCCATAGCTATGCCCGGGTTGGAAATGGGCTTGTCTTTAAGGATGGCTCTTATGGCGGGTTTTGGCGTAGGTTGGGGGATTAATGCTCTCAAATCTCAAATTTGGCGCTTCTGGCGGTTAACAGAGCTCTTTATTGTACAGATTTGGGTGCTTGTAGCGATAATGATTTTAGCCGGCTTATTTAACGGATTATTGCGCGGGCAACCTTTTATAATTCAAGATGCCAATGCCTGGGCTTTCTTGCTGTATTTTATACCCGTGCTTGATATCGCTCATCGCTATAAAAATAATCTTATCCGCCACATAAAAGCGGCATTTGTAGCCTCGGTAATTTATTTACCGATAAAAGCACTAATTATTTTTTACATATTCTCTCACGGAATCATACTGCTCGCCGACCCTCTATATACCTGGATACGCGATACCAGAGTCGGAGAAATAACACCCGCCGGAGGCAATGTTTTTCGTGTCTTTTTTCAATCCGCCATCTATTCCGTTATCACCGGCTTTTTCCTTGTGGCTTTTTGGGTACAGCAAAACTTTAAACAACCTGCCAAAAACCAAGCCAACGATCCTCAAAAATATAGTGATTTTAGCTTAGCACCTTGTTATGTGCCAAGATACGCTATTGGATTTTTATGGGTACTTAGTGTTTCCATGATACTTCTTAGCCTATCTAGAAGTTTTTGGGTTGGTACTTTTGCGGGTGTCTTAACAGTCTTTATCTTAAGCATAATCAAAATAAAAAACTTTCCCTGGACAGCATTTCTTAAATCGGGAGCCGGCGCCATAGGTGCTTTGTTGATTTTAGCCGGAATTTTATATTTCCCATTTCCAAAAGTAGGTGATGTTTCACTTGCGTCCATGCTAAAAGATCGCGGTACCGTTACCGATGCGGCCGGATCCAGCAGGTGGAACCTTTTACCCGCGATGTGGAGTAAGATAGTGGCAGATCCCATCATCGGCAGTGGTTTTGGCAGTACTGTTACATACCAAAGCCAAGATCCGCGAGTGCTAAAAGATAATCCCGACGGAAATTACACAACTTATGCTTTCGAATGGGGCTGGCTATCTTTATGGATTAAATTTGGAATCTTTGGCCCGCTTATAATAGCACTTTTAATTGTTTCTCTCGCCTGGCGCACGTGGCAATCCAAATACGATTGGTGGATAAGAACCGGAGTTATCTCTACACTTGTCGGTATTGCAACAATTCACATTTTTACTCCATACCTGGATCATCCGTTGGGTTTTGTTGTTTTGCTGGCACTGGAGGGAATGCTGGCAATTGATAGAGAAAACCAATTATCAAACAAGAATTGAGGAGAAGCTGTTCCAGTTTAAAGTTTATAAAGTGGGAAAGATGTGATTGATTCAACTTTATGAACTTTATAAACTTTATGAACTTTATGAACTACATTCCAAAGTTTTTATATGGATATCTCAAATTTAAACATAACAAGTACCCCAAAAGGAGTATCGGCTATTAGCTTTGTAAAAAAGTCTTCCTCTTCTGGTAGTGACTCTAAGAAAGTTAAAACTCAACTAGATGAGTATTTTTCAGGCACAAGAACCAAGTTTGATGTCGAGCTTGATCCACTGGGGACTCCCTTCCAGATAAAGGTCTGGCAAGCACTGCAAGCCGTCCCTTACGGTGAAACAGCAACCTACCAAGATATCGCAAACAAAATAGGACGGTCCAAAGCCGTCCGTGCAGTCGCGAACGCTATCGGTGCAAATCCAATCGCCATAATAATCCCATGCCACCGCATTATACGTTCTGACGGATCTTTGGGTGGTTATCGCTGGGGGAGTGAGATAAAAACAGCAATACAACAATTAGAAAAAATGAATTTTTTGGCTTAGTTAACTGTAATTTATAAACTAGCCAGTCTAAAGTCCTTGACAAATAGTAAAATATATGGTATTTTGATGATATCAAATAAAACGGGCCAACGCCCACCCCTCAAGCCGACCCCATACTCTGGGGTCTTATTTTTTATTTTAATTTATTTCCCGCCAGATAATCCTTAGCGATCACTCGTCTTTTCCCCTCCGGCTGCAGCTCTAAAATCTCCAGCTTACTACCACCTCCACAAACAACATAAAGCTTCTCATCATCCACGACCCAATCGCCTGGTTCGGAAATCGCAGTTCGTTGTTCTCGAAGATCCCGAGCGCAGTCGAGGGGGTAGTTCGATATTCGCGTTTTAAGTATTTTTATTCTCTTGTCATCTTTGTAGCAAAAGGTTCCCGGCCAAGGGTCATACGCCCTGACCAATCTTTCGATTTCAGAGGCCGTTTTTGACCAGTCGATTTTGCCGTCTTCGCGCTTCAAAATCTTGCAGTAAGTGGCCTCGTGATGAGCTTGTTCTGTTGGTTCAATTTTGTGTTCAATAAAGCCCGCTAGTGTATCGGTTAAGAGTAACGCGCCGATACAAGCCAACCGGTCGTGAACCATGCCACCCGTATCATCAACCTTGATCTCTGTCTTTTTCTGCTCCAAGGTTGGCCCATGGTCCATCTCCGCGTCCATGAGCATAATCGTAACCCCAGTCTCTTTATCGCCACACGCTATGGCAGATTGCACGCAAGATGCACCTCTGTGTTTTGGGAGCAGGGAACCGTGAACATTTATAACTCCAAACTTTGGCAAATCCAAAACCCTCTGCGGAATAATCTTTCCATAACTCACCACAACATAAGCATCTATTCCCTGCGGCTCATCCTGAACTCGTTTCAGGATCTCGTAAGATGATTCCGCCTTCACCGACTCAAACTGAATAACCGGTATCCCATTCTTTTTTGCCATCGTCTTCACTGGCGGCTCTATAATTTCTTGATGCCTGCCAACCTTCATGTCCGGCTTTGTTACAACCGCTTTTACGCTAAACCTAGCATCGGTAATAAGCGCCTGTAGAGAAGGTGTTGAAAAATCTGATGTTCCAAAGAAAATTATATTGTAGGGCATAATATTAGCTGATAGCGGATGGCTGATAGCGGTTGGTAGGAAATTGATGACAAGTAGTTTGGGAATAAATTACTGTAAACAGTTTATTAACTTACAAGTAAAATACCTTAATTTAGCCACTATTGTCAAAGGATGAATTCAACCTTTCAATGCACCACCCTTCCTCCAATGATTTCTCGGTAGACTTCATTGGGGGTTTTGTAATTAA
>JARGGJ010000011.1 GCA_029210915.1 Patescibacteria group bacterium | reverse complement strand
TTGACTGATTGGGCAAGAATATGCAGAACCGAGCCATTTATTAAAGGGTGGTGCATTGAGTATAGAATGTGGGAAGTAACGTTTAGTTGTTGACATTTTAGTTAAAAGCTGATATACAAATTTTGTTCATTCTAAAGCCAAAAACTAAAACAAAAGGAAGTAAGCATGAATTTGCAAAAGTTGGTTAAGCTTGGAAAGTTGTTCTCTTTCAGCCCGGACGCCTGCGTGCCCGAGATTCCAACCGCGCAAGATGTGCTGTATGCGTTGAAACTTTCAGACAAGGATGATAAGTATAATTTTTGCGCAGCAAACCACTCAACTTACGTTCACAATGTTCACCTTGCTTCCGCGGCGGTAGCATATGCTGTTTTTGACATGGATCCGTATGACGAAGAGCAAGCAAAACGAATAATCGCAGATGCGATTGTACAGCTCTGCCCCGCGGAGGCGCGTTGCACAAAGTATATTGATGTCTACAGGCAAGCTCTCGAGATTTTGGGGAGAGATACCGAGCATGACACAGTAAATTGTTTGGGATGCAATGCGCGTGAATAGGGCTCAGAAAACTCTCAAAAGCCGTGTGACTTAACACGGCTTTTTAATTACACTTTATGCATTATAGTTTTTACTTTATAGTAATTAACATATGGAAACACCAAATTTTGAAAAAGAAGCTCTAGCGGCTGAGTTTAAAAAATATGTCGAAGACCTGCGTTTAGATCCGGAAAAACTTTGTGATCAAAAAATTGCCGATATTGGATGTGGAGAAAATGCGGAGTTTGTGCGTGCCGCTTTGGAGAATGGAATCGAGAATATTGTCGGCGTTGATATCTCGTTTAGAAATGATTTGGCTGGGGATTCGAAGCTGAAAGACCATTTGATTAATAAAGGCGCGGAAGATGTTAAGCTGCATAATATGGATTTGATTGTGGCTTATGCAAGCATTGGCTCGCATCCGGATATTGATTTACCTAAAACTTTTGATAATTTAACAAGCGGTTTGAATCCCGCGGGAGAATTGCGGATTTATCCGATATCTGATTCGGAAACTCTAAAAGGAATCCAACGCAAGCGCAAAGAAGTTGAAAATGCACTCCAGTCATTGCCGGAGGGAGAGTTTGAGATTGAGTTTGTGAAAGGCGAAGAGCAAGAACTGCCAAGTGGAGAAAAATTTACCGATGATTTGTTGATAGTAACGAGAAAGTAAGAACTTAAATTTTTTAAAATCAGCCCAAGGGCTGATTTATTGTTGTTGTATTTTTTCGTGATCATGAGGTTTTATCTCGGGTGCCGAACCCTCCCCTTCCTTGGAGGAGCTCGGGGTGTTTTTGTCGGGAACGGGATCAAAGCCTCCTTCGCTCCAAGGGTTGCATCGCATTATGCGCCAGATTGTCATAGGAATTCCGCGGATAACACCGAAGCGAGTGATTGATCCGTAGCCATACTCGGAACATGTGGGATGATATTTACAAGTTGGATATGGCACAAATCGTGCGAGCGGGCCGTGATCGAGCGAGAGAGTTTTTTGATAAATCACAATCATTCCCCTTGCTATACGGCGAGGGATCCAGATTATCCAATTTACTAATCCTGGAGGGGGGAGTTCTTTCATATTGTTTAAACTTTCTCATCGTCGCTCGTCCTACGTCCTACGTCCTACGTCCCGCGTCTTTGGTTTCATAGATAGAAATGCTTTGGATGAATTTAATAATTGTTTGTTCTATACGAACAGTTAAAGCAAAAGAGTGATTAAATTGTTTTTGATCGAAGTAGCCCAAGTCTAACGCAGAGTACAGCATAGAGCGTACTTCCAAGCAGGAGCCTTTTGAGATTTTTAAGTATCTGGTTAGTTCTTTATCTCCTTTTCGCCCAAATCCTTCAGCGATATTATTTGTTATTGAAATTGTTGCCCTTTGCATTTGATCTTTAAAAGCGTAATCGCGACAATCTCGTAAATTCGAATATACAAACTGTACAAGTTCACGACCTAATTGCCAGGCGATTATATCTTCAAACTTTTCTATCTTCATATGACGTAGGACGATTGGGACGGGCGACGTAGGACGATTGATTAATCAAGGTTCTTTTTCCGTGGCTTAACAAACCGCGCTCCACGCGCCAGCTTCCCCTTGCCCAGTTCTTTCTTTGCGCGGGGTGAGAGTTTGAGCGGGCGCTTCATTGTGTATTCAATTTTGGTGACCATGTGGGCTACGTCTTCGCGCATCGCGATGTATGGTGCGGTTAGAGTTTCGCGTTTTAAAATGAAGATGAATTGATGGCCATTGGGGAAATCTTTGATAAGTTCTTTGACTGCAGAGCGGAAACGGCGTTTGGCGCGGTTGCGATCTACAGCTTTTTTGAAAACTTTTGTAGAGATGATGAAGCCGATTTTAGCAGGGACTTCTGCGGGCTTGGGAGTTTCTTTTGATGGGTGAATGGCGCGGACGCGGAGAGTAGAATAGACGCCGTAAATAGAGCGACCCTTAGTTGCCATTGTTGCGAAGTCTTTGGTTTTCTTTAAACGATTATCGCGGGATAACATAAACTGATTATACTAATAGCAAATGGTTAATGGCAAATAGCAAGAGTTACTTTAGCTTCTCTTGCTATTTGTTATTTGTTATTTAAAAACGGGCCTAAGCCCGTTTTTTATGCTTGTGCTGTTACGGAAACTCTTGCGCGGCCTTTGGCTCGGCGGGTAGCTAAAACCTTACGTCCATTTTTTGTGGCCATACGTGAGCGAAAACCGTGTTTCTTTGCGCGTTTGCGGGTATTTGGTTGATATGTTCTTTTAGTAGCCATACTGCTTGAAATAATCAATTACCAAGCTCCAATAACCAATGTTTGAATCGAGCTTAGCTCGATATTTATTATATTTACCAGATGGTTATTCAGTTATTGTAAGATTGGTTATTTATCCCGCAACGATAATTATAATATTTAATGTATGCGGGACCACGCCGGCTGGCGGTGGTTGATGATTGGAATTTGGTCATTGGTTATTACCAATGTTATGAGGCTTAAAATATCAGATAACCTAGAAATAGTCAAACATTCGTAAAGTCGCCTGTAGGGAGTTCATAAAGATTAAAGTTCATCAAGAGTTGGATTAGAGGTAAATGAACGTGCGGATCTTGACGTAAATCTAATTTTCTGCTAGGTTAAGGGCAGTTCGTTGAAACCAAGGAGGGAGAGCCGTGATGTCAAAAACCTACACGATCGAAAACTTTGATGACTTGATAAGTGAGATGAACGACGCGCTCACGGATGAGCAACTTGCTCCACTGGCTCGCGAGGCCGATATCGGCATTGCCAACTTCAGGACTTTCTTCTTGGAGTTTGTTGTATACCATTTGTCGAATGCATGCGGTGTGAATGTAAACGATCTGAAAAGTGGAAACCATATGACGACTGCTTCTTACATGGATCCGTTTTCTCATTCGCTGAAAACACTTTTGTCACATTATGAATTCCCAAAACATGTGGAGATGAAGATAGCGGAATTTTGCTCACGCGTGCTTTTGCCAATGCTGGCGGGGCTCATCTCGGAGGATCTCAAGATTGAGGTTTTGGGAGAGCTTGGAGCCGACGCGCAAAAGACGCAGGAAAATTGATCCAAAAACATGGAGGGTAAACTCATGCAAAATAAAACTCATTGCAAGGTTTTGGTTGCACCGCGCATGGAGATTGTGGGTCGACCAAGCTGGACTCCGTTGCTTGGAGTTATTGCTGAGGCTGTAAACATCGCGAGAAGTGATGGAGTTGTGCAAATCCTACAAAACATTTCTGTAAATAGTGAGAATGAGGAAAAAGAACTCGAAGACAGTGAAAAGTATCAAATCGTAGTTGATGCTTACTCAGAATTACTTGCCACATTCGGCGACCATGAGCCTTTGAAGTTGAAGAGTGCGCTATCACGTGAATCAATTTTCGTGATGACGATCGTGAGAGAGACTCCCGAAGGAGTGCCATGTTAAACCTCCGTCGGAACTATACTTAAAAGACGTCCTTGTGGACGCCTTTTTTTTAATTAACTGTCTTTTTATCTCACTTCGAATGTTACAGAAACGTAAGAAGTGACTTTTTGTGTGCCTGTTTCAATGGTTGGCTCGGGCATCATAGATTCATTGGCTATCATGGAGCGCTCCATCATGTCGTACATTGGTGCGGGTGAACCGCCTCCGGCTTCAGAAAATGAAACAACGCGTACCAATGTTAAGCCAAGTTCGTTGGCAAGCTCTTGAGCCTTTTCTTCCGCATCTTTGATGGCTTTGAGTCGTGCTTGTTGTTCGAAATTGGATGGATCGTCGATGGTAAAGTTTAATCCGCCAACTTGGTTTGCACCAAGCTTGCCGGCCTCTGCAAGAACTTTTGGAGTTAGAGCTTCGTCACGAACTTGAATTTGAACATTTTGACGAATTTCGTAGCCGGACTCAACTCTTTCCCCTTCTGTCCAATCGTATACCGGGTTAACACTGAAGTTGAGGGTTTTGATGTCGTCTGATTTTATGCCGAGGTTTTTAGCCGCATCGATAATACTGTTCATTTTATTGGTGTTTTCGGTTTGGATTGCTTCTACTGTTTCGCCTTCGGTGACGACACCTAGGGTGATCGTGGTTAGGTCGGGTTTGGCGTCAACCTCTCCTTGGCCGTTTATAGTGATTGTGTCGCGGACGTCGCGGCCAATGTAGTTATATTCTTGGAGTGAGTTGCGTGTTAAGACACCAAGGTACACAACGAGGACAAAGCCGACAATGGCACCTACTATATACATTAAGTTTTTCATAAAAATTGCTTCTAGCTACCAGCCTCTTGCTTATAGCTAAATGATTAAAGATAAAGGTTTAAGGATAAATGACTAATGCATTTTAGCATCTTATACATTTTAATCGTAGGGGCGATACCTTGCCGTACCCCTCACAGTTGTGAATGACGTAGTGGGGTGTTCGCCCTCGCTGTCGTCGAAGACGGAACCGTGTCGGAAGCTAATAAATACTGTATGTATTTATTGCGTGGGTGATCATAAAGATAAACCCCTACGAGATGGGTAGTAAGGTATTAACAAGGTATACAAACTTCTCCACATGATACTAGTAGTTATCTACATGAGACGGCTTGCTGTGCATACTTTGGTTAAAGTTGTGGGGAAACTAAAAAACATAAGTACTGAACAGAAGACTTTGTAATATACTTTGTGTAAACATCTAACTATTAATTTGAGTTATTGGGGTCGTAGCTCGTACTACGTACTAAGTACTACGTAGTACTTAGTACTTAGTACGTATTTCGTTCCTTTTCCCAGCTGTGTTCACAAAGGTTTTGTTTAGGTATACTATGCAATTATCAACCGTCTATCCACAAGTTTGACAGGGCGTTGCTGGGCTGTTGATATTTAGATAATTATTACCCCTAACTTGCGATCCGAGCTTGGCTCGGCGAACCTTCCTATGAATCCTAACGAAATTTGGCAAGCCACTCTTGGAGAACTCGAGCTCACTCTCTCCAAGGCCAACTTTACAACCTGGTTTAAAAATACTTTCATTTCCCAACTGGAAGAAAACAAGGTGATTATTGCAGTACCAAACACCTTTACCAAAGCGTGGCTCGAAAAAAAATACCACGACGCAATTATTCGCGCCCTCCGCAACGCAACTAACAACACAATTCGTGAAGTTATGTATCGAGTGGAAGTGCGCAATACAACTATTGTTCCGGGGCTAACAACGGCAGCGGATATGGAAAGCAGTTACGCGGTAGAAGTTGCGGAATCACAAAGAATGCAACAACCCATGCAAGCGGAAGAGAATAACGACAGCACCAACGGGCTGGGTTTAAATCCAAAATATCATTTTAATAATTTTGTGGTTGGTAAAACTAACGAGATGGCTCACGCATCCGCGCAAGCTGTTGCAGCAAGCCCGGGCACAACCTATAACCCTTTGTTTATCTTTGGTGGAGCCGGTTTGGGAAAAACCCATCTTTTACAAGCTATTGGGCATCATGTGGCGGAAAATAACCCAAACGCAAAGGTTTATTACGTAACCTGTGAAAGGTTTACCAATGATTATATACAATCTGTTCGCGGTGGAAGGGCTAAAGAGTTTAAAGATCTTTATAGAAACTTAGATGTTTTGTTGGTGGATGATATCCAATTTATTGCCGGCAAGGAAGGAACCCAAGAAGAATTTTTTCATACTTTTAATGCTTTACATCAATTAAATAAGCAGATTGTTATTGCTTCCGATCGCCAAGCAAAGGATATTCAGGGTTTGGAGTCCAGGTTGTTATCACGTGTTGAGTGGGGAATGACCGCCGATGTTTCGAGCCCGGATTTTGAAACTCGTGTGGCTATTTTAGAGAAAAAATGTAACGAAAAGAACTATCACCTTACAACCGAGGTATTACGATATATAGCGGGAACAGTGCAGTTGAACGTTAGAGAGCTGGAAGGTGCTTTAAATAAGGTGATTGCTTATCATCAATTTAAAAATATTGAGCCAACTATGGCTTCAGTGCAAAGTTTGTTGCAGAGCTTTGTGCCGTCTGTGCCAAAACGCACAATAACTCCACGAAGGTTATTAGAGATTGTAACCGCTTATTATGATATAAAAATGGAGGATTTGATGGGAAAAAGCCGAGAACAACGCTTTGCTTTCCCAAGGCAGGTTGCCATGTTCTTACTTCGTGAAGAGGCTAAATGCTCTTTCCCGGCCATAGGTAAAAACATCGGCGGGCGTGACCACACAACAGCAATGCACGCGTGCAACAAGATAAACGGGTTGGTAAAATCGGACGAGCAATTAAAGCGCGATATAAGTTTGATGCGCGAGAAGATTTACATGGGTGGAACCTCGGGATAAGTGAGTTATAACCCTGTGGGAAACAAGGTGGATAATAATTTTAAGCTTAAAACCTTCCCCAGACCTTGTTGGTTTGTGCACCGGATCATCCCATGCTCATACACACGGCTGTGGAGGAGGTTGAAGCTAAACCGAGCGACAAAAGTGAGTTATCCTATATCATCCACAAGCTTATTACTATTACTATTATTTATATAAATTTATTAACTTATAATAATAACACTGAACAAAAGGTATGAAGTTCTCGTGTACACAAGAAAATCTATTACAAGGTCTTTCCATGGTAAGCCACATTACAGGAAAGAATATTAATCTACCGGTATTGGGAAATGTTTTAATTAAGGCGGAGAAAACCGGTATTCAACTACATACAACAAATTTGGAAATTTCGGTAAGTTGTTCGATTCGGGGTAAGGTGGATGAGGATGGTGAGTATAGTGTGCCGGCTAAGGTGTTTATGGATTTTGTTAATCTTTTACCCAGCGGGAAGGTTGAGTTTGTTTTGAAGGAAGATGGTTTGGAGGTGGTTTCGAGCGATCAGGAGACTGTGATGCGCGGTATGCCGGCCAGCGAGTTCCCGCTTTTGCCAAAACTGCAAAAAAATCATACGTTTACTTTGAAGGCTGCGGATGTTAAGAGGGCTGTGAGCAGAGTTGTATTTTCCGTATCAATGTCTGAGTCCAGGCCCGAGCTTTCGGGTGTGGCGTGCTTCTTTAATAGCTCGGGAAACGAAGGTAAGGTTGCGTTGGTCGCGACGGATTCTTACAGGTTGGCAGAGCATTTGATTGGAAGCGGAGATTCCGGTAAACAAACTACGATTTTGGTGCCGGCTCGGGCGATGAGCGAGATTCAGAGAATCATCTCTTCATATAAAGATGAAATTGAACCGCCGGAAGAAGTGGGATGGAGCGTGTCGGATAATCAATTGGTTGTAAGTTATGGTGCGGTTGAACTTACGACGAGGTTGATAGAAGCGACGTTTCCTGATTATCAAAACATTATCCCATCAGACTTTAAGACTCACGTTGTGCTCTCGAGGAGTGAGTTGCAGAAGGCTGTGAAGACTGCGAGTTTGTTTAGCCGAAAAGAGATTAATGATGTTCATATTACGATTGATCCTGAAACTGGTATTTGTTCTGTGGAATCTTCGGATGAGGGAACCGGTAAGACAAAATCGCAACTAAAGGGTGAAGTTACGGGTGAGGCGAATTCTGTAGTTTTGAACTTTAAGTATTTAACGGATGGTTTAAATGCGTTTGATACCGATAAAGTTAAATTGGCAATCATTGGAGCCATGTCGCCGATGTTGATATTGCCTGAGAAAGCGGAGGATGCGGATTACAGGTATCTTGTTATGCCGATACGGCAGTAATAACCAATAATCAAATTCCAATAACCAATGAAGGAGTCGAGCTTAGCTCGATTCTTTTGTATCTTGATTTTCAGGATGTACAGGATTGGCAGGATTGTGAATATAGAAGAATAATTATGTTTTAGCCAGAGGCTGATCCGCTTATGGCGGAAATCGATAAATCAAGCGAATCCCACTCCGCCAAAGGCTACGAGGGACACGGTCAGGGTTCAGACAATAATCAAGTCTCAAAAAAATCACCGAACTACTCGGCGATTTTTTGGTTATTTGGTTATTGGCGCTTGGTAATTAATTGATTATTGGATTTTGGTTATTGGTTATTACAAGTTTATGGGTCGATTGTGAGTTTTATTTTATCACCCTCTATAGTGGAACCATCTTTGCGGACAGCGTAAGGGATGAGTGTGACTTGGCCTATCTCGGGCATGCTGACCCAGTTGATTTGATTGTTGTAGCTATCGGGTGAGAGAATGGAGCCGATTAGTTTGGTGGATCCTTTTTGTTCGTATTTTAGATCTATGCGCGAGATGTCGCTGATTTCGTTGATTTGGATGAATACAGGGATCGGAAAGCTGACTCCGCTTATGCGGGTTCTTTCGGCCGGAGAGGTAATGGAGACGTTGATTGGCGCCAAATCCGCATTAAGATTTATGGTTATGCGTGCCTCGTTGCTGTTGCCAACATCGTCGGTTATTTTAACGATGATTTCATGATAACCGCGAGGGATGTTATTTGGTATGCGTGCGTTTATGGTACCTGAGCCGGTTGTTTCGCCGATGATTGTTTCGCCGGTTTTTGCTTCTATGCGTGCTATGTTGCGTTGTGATTGCGCGCTAACATTTATTTCGAAGTTGCGTGAGTAAATGTTGGCGTTGTTTTGCGGAGAACTAATTGAGATTGAAGGTTTGTTCTCTGCTGTGTGAACATCATCGTATTCGGTAGGAGCTGTGGTGGTTGTGTTCCATTGTTCTTTTTCTATCCAAGCCTGTACAGCGCTCTCCCATGCTTTAAATTGCGGATCGGATTGGGGGTTGGTTGGTGCCGGGCCTTGAGGATCGTTTTTATCAACGTACCAAAGTATGTTGTGACCCTCATAAAAATCTTTTTCTTCGATAAATTCGGGCGGTGTGTATTCTGTTGCAATTTTACCACTCACCGTATCGATCTTTAAAGTTGTTTTAAAAGATTTGCCGGTTAAAACGGGTTTGTTTGTTGTTAGTTGAGGAGGAGCTTTGAATTGTTCTACCGGCATATCGGCTGTGGCTCGTTTCATGTAGTTGTGCCAAACGGGAGCTGCGATAACAGCTCCGTCTGCACCGCGTTCCATTTCTTCGCCACGGCTGTTACCGGCCCAAACTCCGGCTACAAGGTTTGGCGTGTAACCCATTGTCCAAGCATCTTTGTTGTTGTTGGTGGTACCGGTTTTAGCTGCAACCGGGCGACCTGGCAAGGTTAGAAGGCTTTGAGCGAAGGTTCGGACGCTGTTATCAGACAAGACGTTGGTAATTTGAAGCGCGGCATCTTGAGGAATTGCTTGCTGACCATCTGCTTGTTGCCATTCGTACAGAGTGTCTCCATTGGAATCTAAAGTTTTTAGAATACTGGTAATTGGGTATTGTACGCCCTCGTTAGCCATTGCGGCGTAAGCGTTAGCGTGTTCGATTAATTTAACCTCACCACCGCCAAGAACAAGCGACATGCCAAACCGACTGCGATCCGCAAAGGTTGTGTAACCAAGCTGTTCGGCAAAATCTATAACCCGCTGTGTGCCAACCAAGTACATCATTTTAACAGCGGGAATATTTAAAGATTGTTGCAGTGATTGGCGAACGGTGAGAGGCCCGGCATATCTTAAGTTGTAGTTGTTTGGTTTATATGGACCGATTTCCGTATTGAAGACCGTAAAAACATCCCAAAGAATAGTTTCCGATGTATAACCTTTTATAAATCCCGCAGTATAAACTATCGGTTTAAAAGATGAACCCGGTTGCCTGGGACTTATGGTGACATTAACTTGGCCGTCGATATCTTCATTAAAGAAATCTGCGGATCCGACCATGGCGAGGATTTGGCCATTTTTGGGATCAAGGGAAATAAGAGCAGAGTTTTCGTAGCCGTATCTTTCGCCGTTTTTTTCTACTCCGGCTTTAACCTCTTCTTCGGCAATTTGTTGTTTATCCCAATCTAAACTTGTGATTACTCGGAGGCCTCCTTGTTCCACTTCTTTTTGGCCAAACTCCTCGATTAGTTGATCGCGAACATACATTACAAAATGTGGTGCTTTTATATCGCTAAGTTTACGGGGTTGCAGTTTTGCTAAAGTGTCTATTGCTTTAGCATCTTCTGATTCTTGTTCGGTTACATAACCCTGTGCGGCCATTGCACTTAAGATGGTGTGTTGTCTGCCGATTAGTAATTCGCGATTGTCACCGCGCGAACCTGTGCCGTATGGGTTGTAAAGATCAGGAGCTTGAGGCATGGCGGCCAATAGAGCGGCTTCATCCAGGGTGAGCTCTTTGGCGCTTTTGTTAAAATACCCTTCGGCCGCCGCTTCGATTCCGTACATGGTTGAACCATAGGGTATTTCATTAAGATATAATTCCAAGATTTGATCTTTGGTAAATTTTCTTTCTATCTGAAGAGATAATAATAACTCTTTGAGTTTACGAGTCAGTGTGCGTTCGTTTGTGAGTATGGCATTTTTTACCAATTGTTGGGTAAGTGTGGATGTACCTTCTACGCGACGATTTTGGATAAAGCCAACGGTGAAAGCGCGAACCAGACCGCGCCAATAAACTCCGTGATGTCCGTAAAAATCTTTATCTTCGATGGCGATGGTTGCGTGTGGTACGTATTCAGGAATTTCGGATAGTTTTACCAGCGTTCTGTTTTCATCGCCGTGGACTTCATAAAGAAGTATTTCGCCGGTACGATCATAGATTTTTGTAGACTGTGCAACTTCGCGAGTAAGCAGTGTGCCCGGTTCGGGAAGTTCGCGTGATATCCAAGCCATCATGATGGTAAAGGCAAGGGCTCCTACAAGAGAGAGTGTTAATCCAATTGCAACCAAAATGACTGCAATTGATTTTGCCTTGGCCTTCCAATCTTTTTTTCTTTTTGGTCTGTTTTCGGAAAGGTATGGAGAAGGTTTTTTGAGTTCGGGGATAGGCATATACCTAAATAACAAATAATAAATAACAGTTAATAAAGGCTCAATGGAGATCGTTTATAACGTTCATAACGTTTATAACGAGTTGATGATGAAGTATAGGTATTTTTTGGGTAACAACTGAACTCGTTATAAACGGATTAACGTTATGAACGGGTTTTTTGGTTTCTTTGGTGGAGATTGACACGATCTTGAAGTACGGTTTCGGGTTATGTATTATATGCAACATCTTATCATGATATGGGTGGGTTGATAAGAGAGATCAAGAAATAAAAATTGGCTTAGTTTAGGTAAAAAATAGGGTTCTACCCTTGACAAAATGGGTGAAATATGCTACAGTTCTTGGTCTCGAACAATGAAAAGCGCAGAGCGGTGTTCCACAGGGGTTAAATATTTTGCTTAATTTAGCGAAGTACTTGACCCAACGACCGAAAAGTCAGTTAAGTTAGCTGAATTTGAAGGTCGAGAATGCCGGGAAGTGTTTTTCAGAGACCCTGTTTATGACACATGGTAAACAATCAACAATAAATTCAGTTCGTAAAAATATTATAGTATTACTTATCGCGGTTGTAACAGTTACATCTATCAAGGTGCAGACTGCCAATGCTGTGAATCTTTTTCCGCTTGTGCCGACTTTTACAACGGCTTCACGTGCTGTATATGACGTGGTTAAGGAGAAAGGTTTTACTGTACCAAGGGACACGGTTGTGGTTTCAGAACCCGAGCCGGTGTATCAATCGCTTGCTGTTAAATATAAACGCAGCGCAACTGTGACAGCTTATAACAGTGTTCCATGGCAAACTGATTCAACTCCATGTATTGCCGCTGACGGATCTGATATTTGTAAGCTTCGTGAACAGGGTGAAATGAGTTGTGCCTCCAGTTTGCCTTTTGGCACAAAGATTAATGTTCCGGGTTTTGGTGTATGTACTGTTCGCGATCGTTTGCACCCACGTTTTGCTCATCGTATCGATTTGTATTTCGGTGGTGCTGATCAAATTACGGCCGCCAAACAATGGGGTAAACGTAATCTTACAGTTGAAGTACTAGATTCTTAATAATAAATCGAAAATCGAATTTCGAACCACGAACTTCGATTTAAGAGAGAGAGCCTTGGCGAAAGCCAGGGTTCTTTAATTACCCAACCAGGATTTACCAGGATGACCACACAAGGATTAGCAGGATTGTTTTTAATATAATCAATCATAAAATATAAAAATAAATAATCCTGTTAATTATTATAAAATCCTGTTAAATCCTGGTTCGCAAAGTAAAAACCTCCCTAGTGAGGTGGGAGGTTGTGGATGTGGCGAGTGGCGAAAAAGAGGATGGCCAGTAAGCTGATTACCAGCACGCTGATTTCGATTATTGCCAATGCTATATCTTTGTAGGTGCGATTCATGACCGGGGTTGATTTAGTAGTATCGGCTGATGATAAAAGCAATGGTGAAAGATATAAGAACAGCAATATCAATTGCTATCATACCTTCTTCTTCACCAAGTTTTTGCATTTTGAGAAGCATGTCACCGAGCGGATCTTTGCTGATTTTTTTCATGTTACTCCTTAGATCCAGTTGAGATGCCAAGCAATGGCTGTGAAGATAATGACCAAGAATCCAATGATGGCCAACACAATGATGATTATTTGGCCGTATGAATCTTTGATATTTGCCGGCTTAATAACCGGAATATCTTTTTTCATTGGCGGGATGTCCGGTTGTGTGTTGGGGCTAATATTATGAATGGCACGGCGAAGTCGTTCTTTGGATTGTGAAGGTTTGGGCATGGCACCTCTTTAATCTGTAAATGATGATGGTGTAGATAAACCAAGTTTTTAATCTCCAAAATGAGGTTAGCGGATTTTTGCAGATTTGTCGAGGGGGATGATTTGTATAGCGTCGAGCTCTTTTAGATTAGAAAGCACACATCGTACAACGTTGGCTTGACTTGATTACGCATCTTGTAAAAAGTTTTTTGGCTGTGCCACGTGAAGCCGGTACTTATAGATTCTTTGCCCCGTAAATCTTATATCCATCAGATCCACGTTCATTCATAATCACGGCCGCGCCGCGTGATGACGAAGTCACTTGACGCGGGGCACGTAAAAAGCCGCCTATTAATCTAAGCGGCTTTTTACGTGGAGGCGTGAGCGAGAATCGAACTCGCGGTACAGGTTTTGCAGACCCGTGCCTTACCACTTGGCTATCACGCCGTAACTAAATGAAATACGTTTATAACGTTTATAACGAGTTATGATGTTGCCTGTTTGGCTACTGAACTCGTTATGAACGGGTTAACGTTATGAACGTTTCGTTGGTGGTGAGATGTTATCAAGGAAAATAAAAAACGTCCAGATGGACGTTGGATTAGGCTTCGAGTTCTTTGAAAAGGTTGATGGCAAGGTCGATGGAAGCTTCGTTGATGATGAGGTTGTTTGCATTCTTTTCTTCAAATTCTTGCATGACCTCACTTACACTAATATGGTTGTCGTTGCTGATGCGTATGCAGAGAAGGTTGAAAGCTCTTAGTTCTTTGGGGCGCCAACTGCGTTCCATGCCCAGGTTTACTTTTTTAGATCTGATATCTTGAAAAATTGAACGGATATCTTTAAAAGTGATATGCGAACCGGGGTTGATACGCATAGCTCTAAATACATAAAGGCAGTATTTTTTGAATATCGCGTCAGCAAAAGATGAAAGGATTGTGCTTGAAGGTAGTTCGATTACGCCTTTTACCAAATCTTCATTACTGTTTGGGTTTAGAGGCGGGTTGTCTCGGGCCAAGGCTTTGGCGAGCTTTGTTCGGAGCTCCTCTTCTCTTTCGATTACCGTTATGCAGATAAACAAACCTTTGCTGTATTCGTTTTTAACAATTTCCAGTGTAGCTAAAACTTCTTTGAGTGTTACCATGCTACCTCTTTGTAAAGATCTACCAATATCTAAGCAGAGATACGGAAATTGTCAATAACTAATACTCAATGGCAAATAGCAAATAGCAAGAGTTAGCCATGGTTTCTCTTGCCATTTGCTATTTGATATTTGTGGTTTATGGGGTATGCTGGGCTTGGTTATTATGTTGATATTTGGTCATAGAGGTATGCCTACCAGGTTTGTGCAAGAGAATACGCTCTTGTCTTTTTTGCAGGCCATACAAGCCGGGGCGGATGGGATTGAGTTTGATTTACGGGTATCGAAAGATGGCGAGCTGGTTGTTGGCCATGATAAGGATCTTTCCAGAATCGCGGGGATTCCCTTATCCATGAATAAATTAACCGTAAAAGAATTACGAGCTTTAAGTTTGCGCGGAGCAGGGCAAATTCTTACTTTTAATGAAATCACAGAATCGATTCCGTCGCCTGTACAATTGGATGTAGAAGTTAAAGATGTTAATGCTGTGCCGGCGCTTATTACAAAACTCAGAACAAGCACACAGCTTCGTGAACGCACAATAATTTCATCATTTGATTGCAAGGTTTTGGAGGAACTGCAAAAAGAGTTACCCGATGTGAGAAGATTACTTTTGTTGCATACTTGGTCGGTTTTACGAGGTTCCAAAGATTTTTGGAAAAATATCTTGGCACTCAAGCCTTGGGCGGTTGGAGCGAGGGGTGGATCTTTGACGAAAAAGAGAATGGAATGGCTAAGAGCGAATAATGTTTTAGTTGCGGCATATGATAAGGCGAATTCGAATATGGCGACAAAGAGGATTGTGAATAAAGGAGTTGATGTGGCGATTACTTATAGGCCTCACGTAGCTCGCAAAATGCTCGCGATAATTAAGAATTAAAAATTAAGAATTAAGAATTTAGGTGTCGAGCTGGGGCTCGATTTTATTGTCTGAACCATGATTCGCAGGATTGTTTTGATTCACTTGATTATTATTTTTATTTTGAAGATCCTCAGTATGGTGAGATCGTATAAAAATGATAATCATGTTAATCCCTTAATCGAGTGAATCGTGGTTCAAAACGGATTGACAATTTCCTCAATTTATGCCAGTATTAGCTATTCCTCATTGTGAGGATTCCGGGCTACGCGGAACGTGGCAATTACTCCTCTGTACATCGTGATTGTTGCCCGACTCCAAGGTTGGACCAAGGTAATGAGGTGTATGGACTTAAGGAGATGTACGATGACAAATGAGAATGAAGAACAGGTTGCAACTCGAGGTCAGCGACGTAAGATTCGTGCGATGCTTGATGGAGACCGGATTTCCGCTGAGACAGCTCAGGCTCTTATTGAGGGTAAGGGATGGAATGGCCCTGGTCATGAGCCACATTCAGAGCTCTCAAGGTTTTTTCGTATGATGAACTGCGTTGAAGAGTTCGGACGTGCTAAGCCGGGTCTTCAAAACGCAAACGAAGACCATCTTCAAGCGGCCGTGTCATCAGTTTTCTGGAGGTGGTGCGTTGGACATAAGGTCATCGAAGGTGTTGATGTCGCAGAAATTTTTGACAAAGTGGATGTGCTTTTGGCAGACACTTTGATCGAAAAATTTCGTAGTGGCATCGCTCCGCCACTTGGTCGTTCATTGTCGGAATTCATTCAGCGATTCCGCTCATTTGTAGACTGGGAGAAGAGTGTTCCAGCAGTAACTAAGAACATGGAGGAAGATCCTAGTCTTGAGCGTTTCTTGAATGCGCATTCCTATGGTTTTTGTCAGTTTTGGAATGAAGTGTTCGAGGATCCTAGTGTGATGATCACGATGGTCGCCAGTTCCAGAGCTATGGTGTGGTTCAATTTGTACGCCATCATGTTTTACCACCACTACTTCGTCATCATTGGCGATGATAAGAGGGCTGTAGAGTTGTATAAACTGTTGCAGCTATTCATGAAGGGGAATTACCCGCTGGGCTTCAACAAAGGTGACAACCTGGTTGTGCTCGTAGCGTAGGTAACTTCTATCCGTCGCGTTGAATGCGATACCTCTCCCCTGCAAGCGAGAGAAAGAAGCTTGGCCGTGTAGAAATACGCGGCTTTTTTTTATTGTCTGAACCATGATTCGCAGGATTGTTTTGATTCACTTGATTATTATTTTTATTTTGAAGATCCTCAGTATGGTGAGATCGTATAAAAATGATAATCATGTTAATCCCTTAATCGAGTGAATCAAGGTTCAAGATATTGGACTTTGAGCATTTTTTACTGTAATTTAGTTACATTATGGCAAAGAAAAAAGCACTCGTTATTGATGCAAATGCGCTGATTCACAGGGCTTGGCATGCACTGCCGCCTATGACGGCTCCGGATGGGAAGTTGGTGAATGCTGTGTATGGGTTTACGGCGATTTTGATAAAAATACTAGCCTCTGAACGGCCTGATGTTTTGGCTGTTTGTTGGGATACTGTGGCGCCGACTTTTAGGCATGAGGCTTTAGAAACATACAAAGCAACAAGGGTTAAGCAGGATCAGGCATTTTATGATCAGTTTGAAGATGTAAAAGATGTTGTGAAGGTTTTAGGGGGAACTAATTTGGAATTGGATGGTTTTGAGGCAGATGACCTTTTGGGTACCTTGGCGAAAAAATTGGAAAAAGATGATTATAAAGTTTTGTTGCTAACGGGTGATAAGGATGCTTGGCAGTTGATTACGGAGAATGTAAATGTTGTTGCTTTTAAGAAAGGTGTTAGCGAGACGGTTATTTATACGCCCGAAACTTTGGTGGAGATTACGGGTTTACGGCCGGATCAAGTTGTGGATTTTAAAGCTGTGCGCGGGGACGCATCGGATAATATTCCGGGGATTAAGGGTATTGGAGAAAAGACGATGACCGAATTGTTACAAAAGTTTGATAATCTAAAAGGCGTTATAAAGGCCGCGAAAGATGAGAGCAGTGATATTAAGCCTGGCGTAAGGTTAAAGCTGTTAGAGGGTGAAAGCGTGGCTATGGAGACCCTTCCCATAGTGAGGATCGTGACTGATGTGCCAATTAAGTTTAAGACGAGTGACTTGCTTCGCCGTAAAGTGGATCAAGATGAAGTTGTGGAAATTTTTGCGAGGTTTGGGTTTAGGAGTCTTATCGCGAGATTGTTTGGAAAAACCCCCCCCGCCCCGTCAGCTAAGCTGAGCTTTGCCTTGTCAGGGGGTGCTGACGAACGGAAACATTCCCCTGACAAGGGGATTAAAGGGGTTTCGGGAACTATTAAACACCAAGTAATTAAAAGTGTTGAGGATTTTGAGAAGTTTTTTGATATGGTTAAGAAAGAGGGCAAGTTATATATCTATTTGCCGGAGGTGATTCAGGAATCGTTGTTCGAGGATTTGCCGTCGGTAGTTTTTGGGAGCGTCGGGGTGACGGCGACTATTACGAAGCAGGTTTTGGACAAAAAAGAATCAAAGAGGATATTGGGATCAATGATTAAGGATGAAGGAATAAAGAAAGTGGGGCATGGGTTGAAAGAAGTTTGGCATTGGGCGGATGCTTTGGGATTGGAAATGCAGGGATTGGATTTTGATACGGAGCTGGCGGCTTATCTTTTGGCTGCCGGTGAGCGTGGACATGATTTAAAAAGTGTTGCGGCTTTGAAGTTGCAGAAAGTTTTGGATGAAAGTAAGCACGAGGATGCGTTGGATGTGATTCGTGAATTGGAGGGTTTGCTTCGTGATGAGTTGGATGAAGATAAGTTGACGTCTGTCTTGGAAAGATTTGAGATGCCTTTAATTTCGATATTGGCCAAGATGGAAGAGATGGGAATAATGGTTGATGTGAAGTATTTTAAGAAATTGGCGGATGAGTTACGTAAAGAAAAATCCAAACTGGAAAAGAAGATGCACGAGTTGGCGGGTGAAGAGTTTAATCCCCTATCGCCAAAGCAATTGGGGCATATATTGTTTGAAGTGCTCGAAATTTCGACACAAGGAATTAAAAGAGGAAAGACCGGTATTTCTACAGCGGCCGCGGAATTGGAAAAGATGCATGGGTTGCATCCAATTATCGAGATGATCGAGGATTATCGCGAGTTGTCCAAGTTGTTATCTACGTATGTGGAGGCGATACCCGAGTTGGTGGATAGTGAGGATAGAGTACATACATCCTTTAATCAGGCAGTAGCAGCGACGGGTCGTTTGTCATCATCTGATCCGAATATGCAGAATATTCCGATAAGGACGGAATTAGGCAGAAGAGTTAGAAAAGGATTTATCGCGAAGAAAGGTTATGTGCTTTTGGCTTGTGATTATTCTCAGATAGAACTTAGGATCGCGGCAGCCCTTGCAAAAGATAAGGCGATGCTGGAGGCATTTGAGAAGGGTGAAGATATTCATACGGCTACGGCGGCGAAGATTTGGGATTTGAAACTTGAGGAGGTAACTAAAGATCAACGAAGGGTCGCGAAGGCGATTAACTTTGGGCTTTTGTTTGGCCAAGGCCCGCAGGGTTTATCGCGCACAGCGGATATCAGTTATGCTGAAGCCAGAGATTTTATTGATAGATATTTTGTAGCATTTTCGGGAATCCGTGAGTATATGGATGTGTCGAAAGCACTGGCGAGAAAACAGGGCTATATTGAAACTTTGTTTGGCAGACGCAGGCCTTTGCCCGAGATCGATTCGCCTATGCATATGGTGCGGGCGCAAGCAGAGAGGATGGCAATTAATATGCCGATTCAAGGAACCGAAGCGGATTTGATAAAGCTGGCTATGATTGCAGTCGCCACAGAATTGCCAAAAGTTTCGAAAGACGCAAATGTGCTTTTGCAGGTGCATGATGAGTTGGTATTGGAGGTGCCGGAGAAAGATGTGAAAAAAGTTGCCAAGGTTGTGGTAGAGACGATGCAGAATGTTGAGAAGATTGGATGCCCGATTGTGGTGGATGCGAAGGCGGGGAAGAATTGGGAAGAGATGGAAAGTGTCTGAACCTTGATTAAACATGATTCACGCTCAAATTAACTTGATTACTTGTTGTACTTGTTTAATCATATTGTAGGGATAGATCTTGTGTCTATCCGTGCTATAGGAACTTGCAATTAAACAATGAAATTATAAAAGGCGCTTAGAGCGTCTTTTGGATATGGAAAACCCTCGTGTGATGCACGAGGGTTTGGGAGGTGGGACGGAAGGTGCTAAGCTGCGGATTTATCCGTGGGCTTGCTTTGGTGGGCGGCGAGGATCATCTTTGCAGCCCAGGGTCGTTTGGGATCAAGTTCGCCTTCGCCCAGCGATGCGTGGACGAAGTCGCGGTACATCTGCGGTTCGATGCCACTTATATTGCGCCATGGGAAAGCTTCAAGGCCATGGAAGCCGATGATGGCGATACGCAGCGCCTCGAAGCGGATGTTTTTGAGATCGGCTCCAGAGAGCGTTATGGGAGCGGGTTGATCATGGATCATTTGGACGAAAAAACCAAGTTTATACGCCATCCTCTCGAGAGCATTTTTTTGATCCTCGGCTGTAAGCTTAAGCATAGAAAGCTCTTTGCGGACAGTGACGGACTCTTCTTTGTAAGTACGTGCCTTTTCGGTCACGTCTTTGAGAACTCGCTCTTTTGTGGTGGTTTCGTGTTTCTGTGCTTCAAATCTCTGTTCAAGACTCTGCAGTCTGTCCGTGAGGTGCTTGTGTGTTTCTTGTTCCTTAATGATAAGTTGGTTGATTTCGGCGTCTTGCTGATTTTTATCGCGATACGACATGTAAGCAAAGGTGCATAGCATCGCGAAGTTAAAGCCGATCATGAGCGTTGTGGGCGCTAACTCGGCAACCAACTCATTCAGCACAATGAGACAAACTAAGTTCACGAAGAAATTGACCAGAACCCAACCGATGATTTTATCGCGTTCCATTTGTTCCTTCCCTTTCTTAGACACATCCCCAAGAGGGATCGTATCTGTGAAACCGGCGTTATAGCGACAACGGGATTTATTCCCTTTGACAACGGCCAAATGCCACCATCAAAATGATGCCCTATCAACGTCGGGTGAAGGTTCAAGAAAGCCAAATTATTGATTTGCTTGAATCTTCATTCGATTAAAATGATGTCTTAATGTAGCATAAAAATGGGGATTTGTCAACCCGTCTTGAACCTTGATTCACTAGATTTAAGGATTAACATGATTATTCTAAATAATATTATGAGGAAAGAAAAAGACGCATTAGGCCGTCTTTTTCGATGTTTGCACAGGATTCAACCTTACGTTAAGCTATCATCATGTTAATCATTTGCGCGGGGCCGGATAGTTTTAGAGCTCGGTTGAAGTATCGGGATCTTGTTGGTGCTTATAAGAAAAAGTACGACGAGAAGGGTTCTACTGTAGAGCATTTACCTTCGGATAACCTTTATGAGACCTTGTTGTCTAAGTTATCAAATCAATCTTTGTTTGCGTCTAAGAAGTTATTGGTGTGTGAGGGGTTGTTTCAAAAGTTGACGGCTAAGCAAGCATCTAATTTGCGGGATGCTGTTTATCGAGATGCGGATATTTCGGTTGTGATTGATTATGAAGATAAGGAACCAAAAGCAACTGCGGTAAAATCTTTTCAAGAAAAGGAATTGTTTGTTTATGCGCATGAGCTTGCAAAGGGGGCGGAACTTAATAAAATTGTTAAGGATTTGTGTAAAAGACATGGAGTTGCGGAAACGCGTATCCCCTCTTTAATTCAACGATATCAGAGCGATTTGTGGGCAATTGATACGGCTTTGCAGGTTTTATCTGCCATGGAAGATGGTGATCTCGGTGATGATGCTAACTTGACTCAAACGGATAATATGTTTGTTTTGGTTGATTTGTTGCTTATGAATAAGGCGAGTTGGATGGGGCAGTATACGGCGTTTGATATTAATGGAATTTTAAATTCGACAGTTTCGCAGATGCGGACTTGGCATATGGCAAAAGAAGGTATGGCGAAGGGTGCGCATCCCTTTGTACAAAAAAAATTATCCGGTATGCGGATCAAAGATGCTGATAAAAGATTTTTACAATTTTTAAAAACTTTTTACGCTTCACGAAATTCATTGGCAACGGGTGATGAGATTGTACAACTTTTAGCTTGAGATACATTAGAAAATATTAGTTGGTAACAAATTTAGTTCATAAAGTTCATAAAGTCAATCAGCCCAACATCTACTTTACAAACTTTATGAACTTTACAAACTAAAACAAATGATAAACGAGCGGATTCATATTTTTTTACTTAAAAGGTTTGATGAAGGTAGGAGAAAGAAAAATGAGGCTCGAGGCCTCATTTTGTTATTCTTGGGTTGTTTCTTCCTTGGTTTCTACCGGTTTTTCTTTTTGAACTGCTTGAATTTGTGCCTTTCCTTTAATCATGTGAATCTCGCGTTTGCCATTTAGCAATGCGGCGAGTGCTGCTTTTTTGCGATTAACGCGATTTTTGGAGATGATGTGTCTTTGAGCTGCTTTATCGGCAGCTTTTTGGAATTCAACAGCTTTGGCTTTTGCGCCTTCCTTGTCACCGGCTTGGATAAGATCGGCGCATGCGCGGAAAAGATGCTTAAAATTAGTCTTTACGCGACTGTTGTGCTCTGTACGCTTGATTGTTTTGCGTATTTCTTTGAGTGCTGATTGCTTGTTTGCCATAGATTGCGATATAGTATTGCAACTTAACAGAAAAGTCAAACGGAATACGTTAATAACACTAATAACGTTTATAACGTTCGTAACGTTCATAACGAGTGAAGTGAGGGGAATTAGTTTATAACGTTTATAACGTTCGCAACGTTCATAACGAGTGAAGGGGTAAACACAGCTTTTTAGTAACCGCATAACTCGTTAAAAACGTTATAAACGTTATGAACGACTGTCATTTGACAGTATTTTAGTTATAGAGTATAGTATTTTTTGCTAAACAAAGCCAAAAAGTAAGATATATAAATATTTTACGACGCATTGGTTCCTGTAGTTAAATGGATATAACAAGGGACTCCTAAGCCCTAGTTGGTGGTTCGATTCCACCCGGGAACGCCACTTTTTAAAATAACAAATAATAAATAATAAATAATAAAGAATGAGGCACGAACCACGAACTATTAGTGTAAATTGTTTCACGTGAAACAATTTTGACAGCTTAGTTCTCTCTCGCGAGATCTCGCAAGAGTTGGATGTTTGAGATAGATAGTGTGACTTAGAAAGTATAAGTTTGATTTTGGGCTGATAGCTCAGTTGGTAGAGCGCTGCATTCGCATTGCAGAGGTCGGGGGTTCGACTCCCCCTCAGTCCACCACGTAAAAAGCCGCTTAGTTAAATGGGCGGCTTTTTACGTGCCCCGTGATTAATGTAGAAATAGAATAAATAGCGAAATTAATTTTACGGGGCTAAGAATTTAAAGTACCGGCTTCACGTGGCACAACAGTTAATTTGTTTCACGTGAAACAAAGTTTCCGACAATTCCTCCGCCTCGTCGGACTCGGCACCTCCTTTACTAAAGGAGGTTTCGAAATGAATTGATCTAATTTATATACCTCAGTCAATTGTTTCACGTGAAACAAAAATAGCAACAAAAGTTGCTTTAAAGAGATTTGCGGATGTTTTTTAGTTGTTTTTGATATTGAGACCAAAGATTTTCTGGAATAATATGATCAATCAATATTTGATTATCGCCCCATTCATGAAATATATGTGAAATATTGCCGGTTTCACTTAATAGATGTATTTCACTTTCTCGCGGAGTATACTTTCCAGGGAATTCCGGGTTAAGTCCGCAAACTACAAATAGAGTATCAGACTCTTTTACATAAGTTACTTGACCTAGTTTTATTTCTGAAAATGGAATTGAATCTAAGGTGCGGTGTGAATTCATTGATTACCTCCAGGGTAAATATACCAATTTTGGTAATTTGGTCAATTGTTTCACGTGAAACAATTTCGGAACAATTCCTCCGCCTCGTAGGACTCGGCACCTCCTTTGCTAAAGGAGGTCTCAATATGAGTAACATATATTTTTTCTAAAGTTTAAATAGTTTTTTAATATTTTGTTTCACGTGAAACAAAATATAGACGTAGAGTCTATATTGTAGAGCGGATGGTATTTAAAGAATTGGGTAAATTTTTAATTTCAAATGCTGTCAATTTTGAATTCAATAATGAGTATTCCTCAAAATCATTTTTTCCATCTTTGCGTTTGTAGGCAGAAAGAAATATTGGTCCGGTTTTTTCTGTAATAACTAGTATTTGATCATAGCCTTCAGTTGCAAAGTTCGGAACACTTATGCTAATTCCGATTACAACAGCTAACAATTGATTTTGATCATGTATAAGTACTTGACCAATTTGTAAATCTAGAATGTTTGGTGAATTTTGAGTATCTTGTGATGAAAAGATCATTGGAACCTCCACGTGTAATTTAGATGAAGATTGTTTGACAGTCAATTGTTTCACATGAAACAATTTTAAGACTAATCCTCCGCCTCGTAGGACTCGGCACCTCCTTTACTAAAGGAGGTTTCATAAGGAATGCATTTCTTATATTTATTGTTCTCAACTGTTCCACAGGGATGAAAAATATTCTATATATTTTACGACGCATAGATATTGTTTATATATAGCGATAAAACATCATTAAAGTACAAAAAATTTACAGCCTGTATGGTTCATCTACTATATAAGTATAAACGGCCGAGGCCTGTAAGACCTGTCTAAATTAGTTTTTCAAAACAGTTATTTTGTTATAGTAACTGAATAGTGAAAAATCATGTTTAGTATTACAAAAGTGTGGTTTATTTGTTAGTATGGGAAGGGTTTTTCAAAAATAATTCATATATAGAATTTTAACTATATATTATGTCAATGATCGCAAATTTTAAGTTTATTTTACCCTCTAAGCTTGAAGAGCTGAAACAAAAACCTCAATTGATCGAGAATTTTTTGTATCCTGATGATGATTCAATTTTCAATGATCATATTGACATTGATAAAGCTTGGGAAGGTATTCATTTTTTACTTACAGGAAGTAATTGGGAGGGCGGGGAACCTCCATTAGCATATGTTGTCATGGGAGGAGTCGCTATAGGTGATGACATAGGATATGGACCAGCTCGCTATATTGAAGCTCAAAAAGTAAAAGAAATTTATGATGCTTTCAAAGATATAACGGAAGAAGACTTAAAAAATCGTTTTGACCCTGAAAAAATTAAAAAGGCTGAAATATATCCTTTTGCAAGTAGCTGTTCAAATGAAGACTTTGATTATTTACTAGGACATTTCCGATCATTAAAAGATTTTTATAAAAAAACAGTAGAGCAAGGGAATGCGATGTTGCAATACTTGAATTAAATCATGTTCAAATGAAGTAATACTTTCAAATTGATGGTTACGCGGGACAGTTAACACTGTGTAGACAATATGGTAAATCCTTTGTAAGTATTACCAAATTGCATACCCGGTAAGTATTAATTAAAACTAACAATAACGATCAAGTATAATTTTTTAGTAAACCGGTTTTGTGTTAAAAGTGATCAGAAGATTATTGTATAAACTGTGTATAAGATGGTTATATCCGTCTTTTTTTGTGTAAAAATGGGTTATAAGTAACGTGGTTTGTGCGCCGATATTAAATAAATTATTACTTAACAAAGCGTAATATTCGCATCATTATAATTAGTAAGAATCATACATGAATATAGCGCAACAGTGGGGATAAGAAATGCTTAAAAATGTAGATAATAATACTTATTTAGGACGATTTTGATTTAAAGGATCATCCAAAATCATGTTCATCTTTACTAAGAGAGATTAATTAGATTTTAAATGTAGAAATTGTAGAATCGTTTTTATAAAAAAATTATTTTTCTTATTTGCCGGATCTGTGAGCTTGGGTGGGTTTGTAGTCTATTTTTTATCAGACTTTGTCTTGGGTGAAGTGTTAGAAATATTACGTTAATGTTAATTCTTTTTTACCTTTATTGTGGTATAATTATGCGGAATGAAAAATAAAATTTTTCAAATATTTTTGGCGGTCACTGTTATAGCTATTCCGGTGATTGCTTTAGCATCTACAAGTACAAATTACGAAGGTTCTAAGGAGCATGGCGGGCCGGTAAATTTTGATGGCACGTCTGCGAATTACGAATTTAAAGCAGAGGTTGGGCATCCTGGTGCGGGGGTTTCTACCAGTACAAACTACGAAGTTTTTCATGGAACTTTTTGGGAGGATGTAACCTCTACAATGAGCGTTACGATTCAGTGGGCAGTTCCCGAGATGCGTGTTGGCGCAACCAGTACAAATGATGACGCGATTTTTTATTTAACATTTCGTACATCGCAAAATACGGATGATGTTATTGTGTTTGAGATGCCAAATTTGGCAACCACTTCGAATGATGGAACTTACGCGAATCCAATTATCATCTCGGGTTTAACTCCGGGCACTTATGATGTTGGAATAAAAACTCATCAACACATTACAAAAATTTTACAGGATATCTTTTTAACGGATACGACTAATACGGTTTTGAATTTTTCTCAAATTGATAACTCGGCACCTTTTGGCGATGTACGTTTGTTAGCGGGTGATGTTTCGGGCGCTACTTCCACACCGGCAACAATGGGGGATGACGTTGTAAATTCGGTAGATCTTTCCATCATTATTAATGAGTTGGATAATGATGATCTTACGGGAAATGATATCAGGTCCAATTTGAATCAGGATACGGTTATTAATTCCGTGGATTTAAGTTTAATGTTAAAAAACCTTGATTTAGAAGGCGAAAACTAATCTTTATGATAATGAACAAATATTGTGTTTATCCATTTGGCGTATTGCTGGCTGTTGCGGTTTTGTCTTTGGCGCTGAATGTAAATGCCGCGTCACCATCGGGCAATGAATGGTTTCAGCTTCGAGCCAGCCCGTACACCGGAGGGGATAACACGGGAGACGGCGGAACAGGTTTGCCGGCCGATCTGAATTATTTTTATGTAGGTCAAACATTTACATCCAATTTTGAAATTCAATCTTCGGCACCGGGTACGAACGCGGCAAATATTTGGGTAGATTATAATACAACAAAAGTATCCGCGTCCGGGTTGTCGACGGGTACTTATTATCCAAGTTGGTCGGGGCAAACCATCAGTGGTGGAAGATTAAAATCAACCGGTTACAGAACCACTGGTTACTCTACAGGTAATGGAAATTTTGGATCAGTGCAATGGACGGTTAATGAACCGAATGCATTTAATTATGGAACAGCCTCACCACTCACTCTTGATATTAATGTGGGAGTTATAGGTGCAACAACAGAATCAAATATCTCTTATGACGGTTCGGATAATTTGGATGATGAGGAAGATTTTGTTATGCACTTATGGGCGGATACTGTAAAACCGTATGGTTTAAATCCGGGCCCGGCTGATACATCAATCAATGTTGCGGTGGAAACAAATTACACTTTTGATTTACGAGATAGTTTGAATGGCGAAGGAGATAATTCGGGAGTTGGAACGGGCATGAATATTGCAACACCTCCGGGGGTGATAACTTTTAATGCAACGGATTATACATCGTGGGATTCTTACGCGTGTTCCGGAGTTTGGGGAACTAATTTGTGCAACACAACCGTTAACCCGCCAAGCCCTTTGGGTATAGCGGGCGATCAGAGAAATTGGGAATATAATACTTTGTATACGGTTGCGGTAAGCGGATTTCAAGATTTAGCTTCTCCAAGTCAGGATCAATTAGGTGATGCTAATGGACCGAACACGATGGATGGAAAGACTTGGACATTCACCACAGAGGCGGATACGGTCGCGCCCAGAGTTGTTGCAGAATCTCCGGTTCGAAATAGTACGGGAAACAGCGTTTCAACAAATGTGGATATTACCGTACATGATAAAAAAACTTATCCGGGGAGTATTTCGGGAACAGGGGTGGTATCTAATACTTGCCGTTTTGATGTTTGGTCGGAATCTGCCGCTACTACAACTTATCAAGAAGGTATGGGAATCGTGGGGGTTGCGGCAGTTGATTATGGTTATCAATTTACAATTAATCCGGGGAGTGATTTTGCGCAGAATGAATGGGTGTATGTTTTAGTGCGAGATTGCGAGGATCAAGTTGCTAATGTAATGACAGATGATTTATGGAGATTTCAGACATCAGATACGGATCCTCCGTATGTAGATCAACAAAATCCGGCTGATGATTCGGGAATTGTTACCAATGGAACGGTGGATTTACATGTGAAAGATGATGGTGTTGGAGTTGATTTGGCGAGCTTGGTAATTTATGTAAACGGAGTTTATTACAAAAGCACGGCAGGAGGCGCTGGTTTTGTAACCGTAAACGGAACAAGGATTACATATGCTTCCACATTAGCTTTTACTTCCTTATCCGGAACGGCAAATGATTATACAATTTCAATTGATCCGGCGGATTTTACACCAGGCGAGGCTGTGCCGGTAATTGTTTACGCAAAAGATTTTAGTAATAATTTAATGGAAAGAGTGGTTTACGGGATGTGCGTTGGTGGTGGAACCGGTCAGCTTTGCGGTAACTCTGCCATAGAGGGTAATGAGGTTTGTGATGATGGGAATACCGTGGGAGGAGACGGTTGCAGTGCCAATTGTTTGTCGCTGGAGGTGTGCGGTAATAATCTTAAAGAACTGGCAGAAGAATGTGATGATGGAAATGTTGTAAGCGGTGATGGTTGTTCCGCTACTTGTACTTTTGAAGGTACCGGTGGATCGGGTTCTACGTATTGCGGAGCAAATACCAGTTGGAACGGTACAAGCTGTATCGCAGCTTGTTCGGAGCAAAGTTCGGGTGGTTCACCGGGTGTGGCGCCTTTGCTTTCAGTTAACATCACAACCTTGCAAGCGATACAAATCGACGAAGACTCGGTGATGATTTATTGGACAACTAATTTGCCGGCAACACAAAGAGTTGTGTTTGGCAGTAATTCGCTCATAAACATAGGCGTGCCGCCAAATTACGGTTATCCGTTTTCGACAGATGAAGTAAATACAAACTCCATGATTCATCAAGTTGTGATAGATGGTTTAACGCCGGGGACTTTGTATGCTTTTAGGCCGGTATCCAAAGGTAATGGTAACGAGATATATGGACCGGAGATTTTAATGGCGCCATTGTTTGTTGATATGCGAACAGAGACCATCGAAAAAGAAGTGGCTGAAAGAGTGGTGGAGGTTTGTCCGCAACCGCAAGAGCAAGAGAGTGAGGTTGTTACGGAATATATCTATAGGGATACAGCTCCAAGATCGGCACCAACTCCAAATTCAGTCACAACTCAAGATTATAGTTCAACCGGCAACAAATCGATTTTGGAGATTTTGAATATACAAAATATAAATTCAGATATGGTAATTAACGGCAGATTTAGCGAAAATTCTAAATTAAAGATCTACATCTACTAAAATTATGATTACAAATGGAGCACAGCCAAATGCCATTTTAGAGATTCAAAGCGATTCTCTTGGGCAGTGGGAAGCGGGTTTACCAACGAATCTGGAAGATGGATTGCATACGGTAGTTGTTACCGATGAATCGGGTACAATGCAAGATGTGGCTTTCTTTAGCGTAAATACCAGAGAAAGCGTTCAGTTTATCGATCGAATAAAAGAAGCGCCTTCATCTTGGTTTATTTACTTTGTGATTTTCTTTTTGGTAGTGATTTTGGCTTTAGCTGGGAACAATTTAAGATTAGCTTGGAAGAAAAGAGCGACCAGAGCAAAAGAAGATAGTTCGTTAAAGCGTTATAGTGTAATTTTGTCATTTGTTTCGATAGCAAGCTCATTGATGGTTGGTGGTTTGTTAGCTTTTTATTTACTTGGCAACAATCAGGCTAATGATTATCGTAAAGTTGATGCTAAAAAAGAGCTGAGTGTACCTAAATTTTCAATAAATAGATTATCCGGGGCGGTTATGAGCCCGATTACAAATGAATTGGTTAAGGATGTCACGATTGTGCATAATGAAGTGGAGATTTCTACCAAAGATGGAGGTAATTTTACATTTTCCAATATTGAATCAGGAAGTATTCTAGAGATTAAACACGAATCTTTAACTGTACCGGTTTACTTTCAGATTTCCACAGAAAAGCAATACTTGGATTTGTATTTTGATGCGGAATTGTTTGCTAAGTTGACGGAGATCTTAATAGCAGAGTCGGAAAATGATTTGAGCTTGATTTATAATTCTTTGGCAGATGCTGTTAAGGCCAAGATTGATAAAACTGATTTTATCGAAAATTATCCAAAATTATATGAACAACAATTTGATTCAATTACCTTTTCCGGCATGTTTCAAAAAGCCGATTGGATTTCGAAAAACGAAGTTTTGTATCCAAGGGTGATTGAGTTTGAGCTGTTTAAAAATGGAAAAACTAAAATTTACACCTTTGTTTACGAAAATTTGAACTGGAAATTGGTGGAATAGAGTTAACATCTTATTAACTTGTTACTAACACCATGTTTATATGAAACATGGTGTTTTTTTATTTATGTTTAGCTAAAAAATATTAAAAGAGTCTATAGTATAAGATATTAATAAATATATGGGGCGTCAAAAACAAAAAACATACACCAAAAAAATTGGTGCCATTCTTTCAGGCGTGGCTTTATTGCTGTCACTTTTTCAGCCTGTGCTAACAGCGAATGCGCAGATACCGCAGACGATAAATTATCAATCTCGTTTGAGGACAATCGGCGGAGTTCCAATTACAGCGACCACAACAATTCAGTTCTCGCTTTATAATCACATCTCGAATGGTTCGAGTGTAGATGCTCCGGGTTCTGCGGGGCCTTTGTTGTGGAAAGAAACTTATGATCAAGCCTCGGGCGCTTGTTCGAGCGTACAACCCGATGCCCAGGGGTACTTTTTCGTGCAACTTGGATCTTGTTCGGCGTTCCCTGCTTACATCGAGTTTGATTCTCCGCTGTACTTAGGTGTAAAAATCTCTGCAGACGCGGAAGCGGCACCTAGAGTTTTATTGGCATCTTTCCCATATGCGTTAAATTCACAACGAGTGAACTCGCTAGAGGCAACTACAACTGCTACGGGCGGCCAGCTTTTAGCTTTGGAAAATGATTTGAGCTTTAATATCGCAACAGGAACGTATTTTGGCGGCGGGTTAACGATAACCGGAACATCGACTTTGCAAAATTTAACATTTGCAGTAGCAACAGGAACTTCGCTTAATTTAGATGAGTATTTGGCAATTGGAGCGATTCGTTTAGATTCAACAGGCACAAACAATACAACTTCGGGTGCATATTTGGTTGGAGTTTTTGATGAGTTTACAAATTCAAACGCAACAACTGTCCAGGCGGCGTTATTTGATTTGGACACAGCAATAACCGCCGTATCATCCAGTTTGTTTGCAATCGATCTACAACAGGTTACGGATAATGGAGCAACCACGACAAATAGAATTCAATTTGCAGGGGCAACAAGCACGGGCGATATTATTCCGGGAGCTCACGATACATATAGCTTAGGCAATACGGATTTGCGCTGGTCTAATCTTTGGAGTGGAATAGTTCATGTTGGCACATCCACGTGGGATTTGACGCAGGCCGGCAATGGTGCGTTCACAATTTCTCAAAACGGAGGCAGTGAAAGAATGAGAATCGCGAGTAATGGTAATGTAGGTATTGGTACCAATCAACCGGAGCAGATGCTTTCTGTAAGAGATACTGTTTTAATAGGTCAATATGAGGGTATTACTCCTCCGGGAGGCAAAAATGCGAATCTTATATTAAGAGCTATAGATGGTTTTTCTCCGGGAACTCAGGGCAGTGCTTATACAACTTTTCAAAGAAATTTTTCAGACATTGCAAGAATAGGGATAAATACATTGAACAGTATTAATTTTGATAATTGGGATGGTTTGAGTTGGGCTACCAGAATGATGATTGATTCTACGGGCAAGGTGGGTATTGGAACAATCTTGCCATCAACTTTATTGCATGTTCAGGGCGGATCTAATGGATCGGCTTTATTAACTTTGGATTCTGATGATGGAAGTGCATCGGGTATGGATGCCGGTATTGTCATTAATTCCGATAATAATAACGGATCGGACGCTGCTTATTTGATTTTTAAGAATAACGGCGTACAAAGCGCGAAATTTTTAGGTGGTACATCGGGTTCGGGATTTGATTTGGCAGGTGGTACAACTTTTAATATCACTCAAAGTGGATTTTCTCGCTTACACATGACAGATTCGGGAAATTTCGGTTTCGCAACCGATACTCCGGCATATGTAGTGGATGTTTTGGGCGATGCTCGTTTGAGCGCGCAATTGATGCTCGGTAGATATGCGGTATTGCCAGGCAGTGGCAATCAATCGGGTGCTGTTGTTTATAATACCGCTTCATCGACTGTTCACTATTGGGATGGCACACAGTGGCGCACCGTCGCGACAGCAGAAGATGTTCGCAGTTCGCTTTGGGACGAGGATCATGATACGGGTGTACAGGTAGAGGAATCGGCGGATGAGGATTATATACGATTTGATACAGCCGGAGTAGAGAGAATGTTCATCCAAAATGATGGCAAAATTGGTATTAATACAACCGGACCATTAACCGCCGGTTTGCAAATTGGCCAAGGCGGACACATGAATGCGGCTCTTTCCATCAACGGAAATCCGGGTGATACCGGAATTGTAGCCTTTAGAGATGAAGATGGTGAAGATATTTTTACAGCCATGGGAAGTTTGGCTAATAATGATTTTACCTTCATGATGGGTGATATTGGAGGTGCTTATGGAAATTCTTATGGTGGTAGTACATATATAAGATTAGATCAACCTACGGAATCATATATGTTTGGCAGAGCGCCAATAAAATTTATGGATGCTAGCGGTGGTGAGCATGTGGGATTTTTAGCACCAGCCTCCATAACCACTTCAACCATTTGGACATTACCTGGATCTGATGGAACTTTAAACGGACAAGCTTTGGCAACCAATGCTTCCGGAACTTTATATTGGAGAAATGTAGATGGTGCCGGTTCTGTTTGGGACGTTGATGGAGATACCGGAATTCAGGTTGATAATGGAACTGATAATGATCAGATAGAATTATTTGCCGTTGGTAATAAGGTGGCTCAATTTGGAAATACTCCGGGTAATTATAGTTTTGAAATTTACGATAATTCAGGAAATAGAATCATTGCTCCTGGTATCGGTTATAGTAATTCCGGAGGAGGAGCAGAAACTCAAAATATTGGTATAGGTGATCTTGATGCGGCGGATAATGGTACTTGGTTTGGTGTTGATACAGGGGATCAAAAATTCGGTTTTAATGAAGGTGATGTTGTTTTTGTTAGTGGTAAAGCCGGTACAAGTATTACAGAATACCGAGAGCTTGTAGCCAATGGAAGCAATTATGTCGGGTTTAGAGCTCCTGCCAGCGTTGCTAACAATGTTGCCTGGACATTGCCCGGTGCTGATGGCACTAACAATCAAGTTTTGATCACTAACGGCGCCGGAACATTGAGCTGGGCTACATCCTCGGATTTGGTTTATAACATATATAATTCAGATGGACTAATACCGGAAAATCGTAATGTAACCATCGCCGACGGCCAGGAATTGAGATTTTTAGATCAGGGCAATTCAGCTAATTTTGTGTATATAAAACCGGATTATAATACCAATGGGAATTTAAGAATTGGAGCTGTTAATAATGATGAAGGCAATACGAACCATTATTTGGAATTCATGGATAATTTTAAAATGGTTTCCCAGCATGGCATTGAATTGGATGCGAGCACCAGCCAAATAGACATGTACGGCAACACCGGTTTGTTAAGAATAGGCGGTGATAATCTATTCATGGATTTAAGAGCCGCGGGGTCACAATATGGTTTGCGTTATGCGGCCGATTATTCAGCTGATTTCGTAGCTAGATCTTTGGTTGATAAAGAGTATGTAGATAATAAAGTAGCCTCGAGCACCAACAATATTTATGATGCTGATGGTTATTTGGCCGGCGATAGAATCGTTAACGGCATTGGTCGTGGCTTGAACGTGAGCACTACCAATGGCGGTTTCTTTGATGCTGATATCAGAGATGGTTCGGACCTTGGATTTGTACATGTTCGTTCGGATGAGTTGGAATTGAATGTAGCGAATCCTTCTGCTTATTCGGGCATGGTCTTTAATTCGGGGGGCGTATCTTTTACGCATAATCAAACAGGGAGCACGACGCAATTTTATATCGGATCCAACATGATGCTCACTGATAGTATAAATTACAGGGGTATAGAATACGCGTCCGATTATTCTGCGAATTATACCAATAGAACCTTGGTCGACAAGGAATATGTTGACGATGCCATAACATCGAGCACGGTTTCTGCAGGCAATGGTTTAACTTTGGATTCAGGTACAATCAAATTGGGCGGGACATTGTCGGAAACCACATATATAGATCATATGGGTTATGATTTGGTTGTACGTGAATTTGCCGGCGAGCCGGAGACTTTATTTTCGGGAGATAACTTTAAGATTCAAGATGGTGACTATGAGGTAAGATTTGGAATCGGCGGACCTACCAGTGTAGGACTTACCTTAGAGAATCCCAGTTCCACTTTCAGCTTGTTAACATACAATGATTACGTTGGAGTAAATTCTAGCAGGACTGATTTTCTTGGTTTGGTTTATGATAAAGATTATTCATCCTACTTTGTAGATCGTTCTTTGGTTGATAAGGGCTATGTAGATTCTCATGTTGGAGCGCTTACTTTTCAGGATGTTGCCGATAATACTATTACAGCCGATGGTTATGTTTATTATGAAACAGGCGCGGCGGCCACCGAGGATGATGGCGGAGCATTTAAGATAGAAGCGCTTCCGGGCGGTTATGAAGTGGAAATGGCGGAAGCGGGAGGAACAAAATTAAATTTTAAATCCGCGAACGGTTTGGATCCGGCGGCAGTAGTTTTTTATGACGCCAGAGCTACTACCACGGGTATAGAATATGGCGCTGATTATTCGGCAGATTTTACACCACGTTCTTTGGTGGATAAAGCTTATGTAGATAATTATTTAAGTGCTTCGGCGGGTAGTGGTTTAACTTGGGACGGAGTAAACAACGAAATTGATTTGGGTGGTAATTTAACTCAAAGCACAACAATTAATTACGGAAATTTTGATTTTAGAATTCAAAATGCAAATAATTATCAATTATTTAATAATACGAATTTCGCAAATTATTATTCTGATGGTGTTACTCATACCAATTTATTACAAAATAAAGATAATATTCAGTTTTCAGGTTCAGCTGGTTTTACGGGCGCAACTTATTTAGCTGATTATTCGGCAAATTATACAAATAGATCTTTGGTGGATAAGGAATATGTTGACAGTGCAATCGTTTCAGCGACTACAACATTAAACGCGGCTTATAGTGCCGGTGGCAGTGCTTTGGGCAGGCAGATATTTACATTGAATAATGCCAATCCGGTAGAGATTATTAATCCGGGCACAGACCAATGGGAAACTTCTTTGGCATTAACCAATGGAGTAAACGGAGGTGGTTTGGCAATGCAAACCATGGAGCAATTTGGTGATTATGGAAGTCGTTTATATTTTACAGATAATACAGCGGATCCGGTAAATGGAACCGGGGCTTACATGTACAACGATAACACCATGGGCGCTTTTGAATTTGGATATCAAACTGCAGGTACAAGGAATTCCAGTTTTTATATCGATTACAGCCAAATGGCTTTAAATATTCCGGGATCAGTAACCAATGGAGCGTTTAGTATTAACGCAACTAATTACAATGTACCTTCCATGTCTCTTCGTGTTCCGGGCCCATCTTTTAGCAACCAGATTCGCATGAGTGTTGGTACTAGCACTCCGGAGGCAAAAGTAACCGGTGAAAGCGGAAGTATATTTTTTAGAACCGATGGCACGGGCAGCAGCCAGCAGTTGTATGTAAAAACAACGGATGCGGGCAACACGGGTTGGTTTGCTTTGGCCGGAGCGGATTCCAATCATTGGCAGAAAAATACGAATGTGTTGTCGCCAACAGATTCCGGTGTTTATCAAATTGCGGTAACAAATAATAATGCCAGCACTTTAACGGGCTTTAAGGCGGTGAATACAAATGACGTAAGTAATTACGCGGGAGCTGTGGTTGAAATGAAAGGCAGTGGCGCTGATTATACAAACAACATGTACTTTGGCAAATATGGAGCGGCGTTTTGGATTCCAACCTGGGCGGGAAATGGTGTTTTGGCTACAGATAAAAATTTAGTTTTGGGTGCAGTGGGAGCCAGCTCTATAATCCGCTATCAAATCGGTGGAGGTTATTCGGCGCCGATTACAGTTGCGACTATGGATTCCAACAGTATGGACTTTCAATCAGGCGTTGATGTTAACGTAACTTCAAATGTTATTGTGCAGGGTTTAACTTCATCCACAAGAGGTTTGTTTGTGAATGCTACCGGAACAAATTTGTACGCAACCAATCAAGTTATGCTTGGTCAACACGCGCTTAATCCGGTGAGCGGAATTCGCAGCGGCGCTTTGGTTTACAATACAGCATCATCGACACCGTTTTATTGGGATGGAACCGAGTGGATTGCACTCGGAGGATCCGGTGCAAGTGCGGGTTCACTTTGGGATGCGGATCATGATACGGGTATACAAGTCGAGCAATCGCCCGATGAAGATATCATTAGATTTGATACGGCGGGAACCGAATACTTCACCATGCAAGGCCCTCGTATAAGTGTGCTAAATTCCGGTTCCTCGGTCTTCTTGGGTCAGAATGCCGGTAGAGTGGACAATCTTTCTAACAGACAAAATGTTTATGTAGGTAACTCGGCCGGTTATAACAATGTAACCGGATTATACAATGTATCAGTAGGTTATGAGGCACTTTACAGTCACGCTAATCCTAATAACACAACAGCTATTGGTTATCACGCGGGTAGAAATTATTCGGGTGCTTTTGGAGGTACGATGGTTGGCTATAAAGCCGGTTATCAATCTACGGGCAATAATAATGTGATGATTGGTTATGAATCGGGTATGGAAAGTGGCGGTACGGGTAACTTTTTTATGGGTCGTGGCACAGGTTGGTATAATACGGGCGATAACAACATCATGATGGGTTATTATACCGGTTATGATAATAAGGGAAGCAGTAACATATTGTTTGGTTTATCCGCGGGTTTAGAAAATAAAGGAAACAGAGGAATATTTTTAGGTGAAAATGCCGGAAGAGTTAATATTGGTGATGACAATATTTTCCTTGGATATAATTCAGGTAGAGCTAATGCCACAGGAACTCGTAATTTGTTTTTAGGCCGTGATGCCGGTTATAATAATGTGCTTGGGAACGGCAACATCTTTCTTGGTTACCAGGCGGGTTATAGCGAAACAAATTCGAATCGTTTATATATAGATAACTCCAATACGGCCACGCCTTTGGTTTATGGTGAGTTTGATACCAATGTGTTTAGAATTAACGGAGCTTTGCAAATTAACAATCCCTCCAGTACCGGTTATGCTTTGCCTGTGGTTGATGGTAATTCCGGTCAAATCTTAGTTACAAATGGTGATGGTAATGTTGCTTGGGCAAGTACAAGTGTTTTAGGAACTGATACCTTGCAAGATGTAACTGATCGCGGAGCCACGACTACTAATTGGATTCAATTTGCAGGTGCTACATCGGTTGGCGATATTATTCCGAGCGTTCACAATACTTATTCTTTAGGCAATACCGATTATCGTTGGTCTGATCTTTGGAGTGGTATTGTTCACGTGGGCACTTCGACTTGGGATTTGGCACAAGCTGATAATGGAGCATTCACAATCTCCGAAAGTGGCAATAGTGAAATGATGAGAATTACCACGGATGGTTACGTTGGTATCGGTACAGAAGTTCCCGAAGAGCTATTGTCTTTGAACGATGACATGTTAATCGGGCAATTTGACGGTTCTATTTATCCAATCGGCGGTTATGACAGGCAGTTGATTATCAGAGCTACTGATGGACAATTGGCAGGAACACAAGGAACGGCTTATACAACTTATCAGAGAGACGGTGTTAATTATGCGCGTGTTGGTTTGGACACGAGCAATAATATAAACTTTGGTCATTACGATGGATCTTGGTCTAATCAGGTAGTTATTTCCACCAGTGGAAATATGGGAATCGGTGATACATCACCGACCCGAAAGATAGACGTTCAGGGCAGCGCAACGCCGGGTGATAATCTTTTCCGTATTGGCGGTGGTGCCAATAATGGTTATCTCTCGGTCTACATGAATCCGGTTGACGACCGAAATTCAATCATTAAGGTCATGCGTGATTTATCTTTAGTTTCCGAAGGTTGGGGCGAAACCATGATGCACTTGAGTGACAATGGTTTGGGTATCGGTACTGTCGACCCGGCTTATGATATTGATGTAGTGGGCGATGCACGTTTAAGCGCGCAATTAATGCTTGGTCAATATGCACTTAACCCGGCAAGCGGATTGCAAGCAGGTGCCATGATTTACAATACAGCCTCATCCACGCCGTTCTTCTATAATGGAAGTCAATGGGTTTCTTTAGCGGGTTCGGGTTCTATGTGGGATACGGATCATGACACAGGTATTCAAGTCGAGGAGTCTGCGGACGAGGATATAATTCGTTTCGATGTTGCGGGTAATGAGGCTATGAAAATTGATTCCACCACAGGAGAACCGTTGGTGGCAATCAATAGCCCACTTGGTGGATACGCAAGGGTTTTGCAAAATATCAATGATGAATATGATCACTTCGAAATCCGTGCCGCAGATGTCTTGAATGCATTTGGTGGGGATTTGGTTTTTAATTTTAATCCGGAGGAAGGTTTTGCTTTATATTATGCAAGCAATCAATCTTCTATGAGTCTTGGTAGACAGAGTTTTGGTGTGGCCGTAAATAATCATCAAGATGCAATAAGAGTAGATGATAATGCTTTTGTCGGTTTGTCTACCTCGAGTCCTATTTACCGTTTGGATGTTGTTGGTGATGCACGTTTAAGCGCGCAATTCATGCTTGGCCAATATGCACTTAACCCGGCAAGCGGATTGCAAGCGGGTGCCATGATTTACAACACGGCTTCTTCCACGCCATTCTTTTGGAATGGTTCCGCGTGGAAAGCGTTGGAGCATGAAGGATCGATTACACTGGATGAGGCATATGATGCCGGAGGTGCCGGCTTAGGCAGGCAAATTATTGCTGATTCCGGTGCGGTTCGCTTAAGCGGAGCGGGAAACGGTACGGCTTTCCAGATTGATTATTCCGGTACGAATCAAGGATTTGCCTATAATAATTCCGGTGCAGGGGAAGGTATTACAGTTGCGCAATCCGGCACAGGGTTGGGTATGTATATCAGACAAAACAATGGTAGAGGTTTCTTACTCGACAATAATACTGCAAATGATGGAATGGTAATTGATACCAATGCAGGTGGAACCGGACTTCAGATTTTAAATGATGGAAATAGTAGTAATGGTCTTCGCATTGATAATGATACTGATGGTTCCGGTATTTATATCGAAGATACTTTAGGTAAAGCATCAATTAATATTTCCAAACCGAGTGGTTCGGGTGATTTGTTTCATTTAACCAATAACGGAACCGGTGATGTTTTTGACATGAGTAATTCATCATCAGGTATTGTGTTTAGATTGGCAAATTCAGGAACCGGGGATACATTTTATATAACGGATGAGGCTTTAGATACAACTCCATTTGTTTTAACCGATGACGGAGATTTGGGTATCGGTACCGCTACACCGGATGCAAGATTGGAAATTGCCGGTAATAATTCTTTGGCTGATGTTACACTGTTAAAATTTCAATCAACCAACAACAGTGATACTCAAAGTGAAATATATTTTTCGGGTGGCGGTAACGCGACCAATTGGAACGTTAATTCCAGCGGAAACGGCGGTGCTTTAATTATCAAAGATGGAACAGCTGAAGTTGGAAAATTCTTAAACAATGGCTTTATTATCAATGATGGTGGTTTGGCAAATGTAGATTTTAGAGTGGAAAGTGATACAAATACACATGCAATGTTTGTAGATGCAACCAACGGTTATGTCGGCTTTGATCAATCCGTACCGTTAGCTAAATTACATGTTGGTAATACCACCGCAGGATCCGCAGCTGATTACGAATATATGCGTTTGCAGGGTAATGGGGATGTTGATCATAGATTGTATATACCAATCGCAAGTAATTTGATGATATGGGATTATAACGTAACGGGTAATGGCGGAGCGATTGAATTTAGAAATGGTGCTTCCCGCGTGGGTTTATTTACCAACAGTGGTTTGGTTATAAACGACGGTGGGGCAACCGGCGTGGGATTAAGGGTTGAGGGTGATACTAATGCTAACTTGTTATATACAAGTGCCGTGAATGATAGAGTTGGTATAGGTACAAATGCTCCGCTTGCTCGTTTCCATGTTGAACAATCCGGTAATGTTGTTGCCGTGTTTGATCGTACAACCAGTGACGGAACAATCATTTCTTTGCGACAAGCCGGTGTTGAAGAAGGTACGATTTCTGTATCTGCAAATACAGTTTCCTACAATGCGTTTACCGGTTCCCACTATGCTTGGACAAATGAGAATATTGAAAAGGGCATGTTAGTATCGTTAACCGGAGAAAATCGTAATTTACATAATAATGTAAATTCCGAAATTCTGTATGGCGTTACAATATCCACCGAAGTTAATGACGCAAAAATAATGGGTTCTTACTTGTCATTACAAGAGCCGGGAATGGCACGTGATGAGCATAATCCGCATCTGATTATGGCCGTAGGTAATGGTGAGGTTTGGGTCGCGGATAAAGGTGAGAATATTGGTATTGGAGATTACTTTATCTCATCAGACATCGCGGGCCACGCACAAAAGGATACTGGAGAATTTATGGTTAGCCATATCGTTGCTCGTGCGGCCGAATCTGTAGATTGGACACATGTTTCGACACAGGTTAATGGCGTTAAACATAAAAAGATCTCCGTATTCTTTGAATCATTTGATAAGAATAATATTCAGGATTCCGTAGCGGGCACATCACTTCAGGGTGGAGATGATACTTTGGATGCTGTGGACTTGGTTGTTGCGAATGCGGTTTTTGAAGGCAATATTACGGTTAAAGGCCATGTGGCTTTTGGCAAGGACGTTGTTGGGCAAGCGATGATTATGACGGGTGATAACAGAGTGACCGTTGATTTTGCAGAAGATTTTGGAACTTTGCCAATAGTTACACTTACTCCGGCCGGAAAAGTTACGGTTCCTTATTGGGTGGAGAATGCATCGTTACAAGGGTTCGATATAGTGCTTGATGAAGTACAATATGCGGATATCTTGTTTAACTGGCATGCTTTTGGCAACAACGAGGGTAGGGTTTATGTTTCCAATGGAACAACGATGGATATAATAGTAAACGATATGGGAGCATCGGATTTGGAAACAGAGATTAATGCACTTGGCCAGGATCCTGCTGATTCGGGCATGACAACTACAACCGACGAAGGTGTTGTTGATGCAGTTTCCGAGACGCAACCGGGCACTGATTCCACTGAAAATTCTACCGCCGACTCAACTATTGATACAACAACTGATGAAGGTGCTGATTTAACAACCGATACAAGCACTGATACGACATCAGATACAACAGGTGAAACTTCAGCAGATTCTGATCAAACGGGTGAGGCTGAAGTCGTCGAAGAGGAAGTGGTTGTAATCGAAATCACACCTCCGAAAGTGGAAAATACAGAACCAGATACGGAAACAACAATAGAGTAAACAGAATGAGCCGCTTATGCGGCTCATTTAAATTAACTTTTAGTTAGGTGTGTGGTATAATTTTGTAAACATTTATTATATGAAAAAAGTTACAGAACAAAATGGTCAGGAAGCGGTTATTGAAAAGCGATCTTTGAATTTGTCTTTGATTGCTATAATAGCGCTTTCGTTAATCAGCATTATTTCTCTTTCTTTGCTTTATTTTTTTGGGTTCAATAATCAGCAAAATATTGTAACAGAAAAAGTTCCCGAGGGAGTTCAGGCTGTGTTTTTAACAAACGGTCAGGTTTACTTTGGAGAAGTCTTGGATTTGAATGAAGGCAACATCTCTTTACAAAATATTTACTATCTACAATCCGATAAAACCACCCAGCCATCACAGTTGGATGCTCAGTCAGATTTAAAGTTAATTAAGTTGGGCAATGAATTGCATGGGCCGGAGGATATGATGCATATCAACAGAGATCATGTACTGTTTATTGAACCGCTAAAAAAAGATTCTAAAGTGGTAAAGGCGATAGCGGAATACACCATTAAATAAATAACAAATTACAAATAATAAATAATAATAAATTCAGTTTATAAAGTTCATAAAGTTTGTAAAGTGGTTATTGGGTTGGTTGGCTTTATGAACTTTAAAAACTTTTTACTTTATAAGCTAAAATAAATAACAAATAATAAATAACAAATAATAAAGCGAGCGGAACTTATTAAATAACAAATTACAACCCACTTCGCTAACCCACTACGCTAACCCACTACGCTAACCCACTACGCTAAAGCTACGAGGGTCAGGAAGCTACGAGGGTCAGGAAGCTACGAGGGTCAGGAATAACAAATAATAAAACGAGCGGTATCAATTAATTTACAAATAATAACCCACTTCGCCCTTCGATAAACTCAGGACTACGAGGGTCGGAAATAATAAATAATAAATTACAAAAAACAATGTCGGTAGCTTCCGGCATTTTAATATATAAAAATTATTTCCTTAATTTAAATCCTGGTAAATCATGCAAATCCTGTTAATCAAGGTCTGTTTTGACATTTTGGCTTAATTCTGCCATTATTGAGTTGCGCCGAACAATTAAATGGTAATACGTTTATAACGTTAAAATGTTTATAACGAGTTAATGATGAGGGAATGGTTATCTCTTGAACTACTTAACTCGTGATGAACGTTACGAACGTTATAAACGAAAATATAATTAAATTAAGTTTGTCCTGAGACATGGATCCACGCGGCGCGGGATTGAGTTTCGGGACAAACAACTAAAAGTGTCTAATGTCTAACGTCTAATGTCTAACGTCGAAGTAATTTTGTGACGTGGGACGATTGGGACGTGTGACGTGGGACGAGGAAAAAGTTTGTTTATGAAAAATGAAAAAGAGTATTCGATAGAGTGGGGCGGAAGGGCTCTTACTATCGGTGTAGAGCTTTTGGCTCAACAGGCGGGAGGTTCGTGTACTGTGCGTTATGGCGACACAGTTGTTTTGTGTACAGCAACCATGGGAGGAATTCGAGATGGATTGGATTTTTTTCCTTTGCAGGTTGATTTTGAGGAGAAATTTTATGCAGCCGGTAAAATAAAGGGTTCCAGGTACATTAAACGCGAAGGCAGGCCAACCGATGAGGCTGTTTTATCGGGCAGGATGATAGACCGCGCTTTGCGCCCTTTGTTTGACGACAGAATGCGTAATGAAGTTGCGGTTGTAACAACCGTTTTAAGCCACGATGGTGAGAATGATGCTGATGTTATCGGTTTAATCGGGTCATCGTGTGCTTTGATGTTATCGGAAATTCCTTGGAACGGCCCTATTGCGGCGGCTCGTATCGGCAAAACAAATGGCGAGTATATATTGAATGCAACTTATGAGCAGATTGCGGAAGGTGAAATGGAGGTTACCGTTGCCGGCGCTAATGGAAAAACGGTGATGCTTGAAGCGGGTGCTAATATTGTATCCGAGGAACATGCATATGGAGCTATCGCTTTTGCTCAGGATAATTTTGCTCCGGTTATAGAGCTTATAAATACGGTTGCGCAAGCACATGGCAAAGAAAAAGTTGATCCTTTTACTCCGAAAACCGAAGAAGAGATTGCATCCGCAAAAGAGGCAGATGAATTGCATCAAATTGCCAAGGCATATTTAACCGAACATAAGGAAGAGTTATTTGCAGAGCCACTCAAAACTAAAAAAGATCGCAAGAGTGCGGTTAATAAAATGAAAGAAGGTTTGGAGGCATCGCTTATAGCGCAAGAGATTGGTAAAGACCGCCGTAAGGTCGCCATGGAAATTATCGAAGAGTTTGTTGATGACGCGGTTACAAGTTTGATTTTAGATCAATCAAAAAGAGCGGACGGCAGAGCTATAGATGAGATTCGCGCTCTATATGCAGATACGGGTTTATTACCACGTACGCATGGCTCGGGTTTGTTTATGCGCGGGCAAACACAAGTATTATCTTTGGTAACTTTGGGAGGCCCGGGCATGGAACAGCATATAGATACAATGGAATTTAAAACCACGCGCAGATTTTTTCATCATTATAATTTTCCATCTTTTGCAGTATCTGAGACAAAAGGCAATCGTGGGCCGGGACGCAGGGAAATTGGTCATGGTAGTTTGGCTGAAAAAGCCATTATTCCGGTTTTACCATCAAAGGACGATTTTCCTTATACTATTCGTGTGGTTTCCGAAGTGTTGGGATCTAACGGTTCTTCTTCCATGGGCTCGGCAACAGCATCGTCTTTGGCTTTGATGGACGCCGGTGTTCCGATTAAAGCTCCGGTTGCGGGCATCGCAATTGGTGTAGCCTCGCGCGAGAAAGAAAATAAATGGAAAGTTATTACCGATATTCAGGATTTGGAAGATGGTGACGGAGGCATGGATTTTAAAGTTGCGGGAACTCGCGAAGGCATTACCGCCATACAAATGGATACCAAAACACAAGGCTTACCGCTTGAAGTTGTTAAAGAAGCTTTTGAAAAAGCACGTATAGCCAGGATGCAGATTTTGGATGTTGTGCAAGCTAATTTGGCAGAGCCCAGAGCTGAATTGTCGCAATACGCTCCTCGCATTGACACAATGCATATTAATCCGGAGCAGATTCGTGAGGTTATTGGTCCGGGTGGAAAGATGATTAATGAAATCATTGCGCAAACCGGAGTTGAAATTGATATAGAAGATGATGGATCGGTTTACATAACCTCGGTATCTGCCGAAGGCATGGAAAAAGCTAAAAAGATGATTTTGGATTTAACGCGCGAAGTTGAAGTCGGCGAAATATTTGATGGAAAAGTAACCAGAATTATGGATTTTGGAGCTTTTGTAGAGATATTACCCGGTAAAGAAGGAATGGTGCATGTAAGCGAATTAGCTCCATTTAGAGTTGGTAAAGTTACAGACGTTGTTAATGTTGGAGACGAGGTAAAAGTTAAAGTTTACGAAATCGACGCCATGGGCCGTTTGAATTTATCAGTTAAGCGTGCCAACCCGGATTATAAGCCGGAAAGTGGTAATGGTGGAGGCCGTCCGAATGATAGAGGCCCCAGGCCGCCACGCCCGGGAAATGGTGGACCATCTTTTGGAGGCAGGCCCCATGGTAATGATAGACCGCATGATCGAGGTCCGCGACCATCATTTGATAAAGGTCCGATGAAACCAAAGCCGGTTTCTGATGACCCCTTCGCTATTAATCTGTGAGCCCAGATCCATTTATTCGTGACGCGGCATTTCGCGGTTCGCCAATTTTATCTTACGGTACGGCGAACCGCGGAAGCGCTTGGCCAAAATTCCTCGCTTTGGCAGCGGGGATTTTTGTGTTGTTATTTGTATTTATTTTTAGTTGGTTTTGGTTTTTTACAAAAATACCAGTGCCAAAAAATACACTGGTTTTTACAATCTTGCCCGCAGAAACATCTTTGAATACAAACGCTCCATTGGTTTGGAAGCAAGCACAGGCATTGAATAATCCTTTTCCAACCGTTGCGGGTTTGGCTAAATCATCAGAATCAAATAAAAACCATCAAGATGGTAATTTGGGTTATGCCATTAGGTTGTCTCCGGCGACTGCGATTATTGGCAAAACCAAGCTGTGGGATTTATCATCAGAGCAAATACTTGAGATAGATGCTTACAAGTCGCCTTTTGATGTTTTTGGTTGGCCTTGGGAGATGTTTAATGGGCAAATGAAATTAGATATAAACGTAAGAGGCTTGTTTTCTTATGGCGAATTGAGTTTGGATGAGTTACCAAGTAAAATAGATGGCATAGTAATTGGGAATAAATGGAAAACTACGTTACCTATACAAAAAAGTGTCAGTGAACCAACAAAAAAACTGGTTGAAGCAAGTGGTTTTTTGCAACTGGAAGATGGGGATTCGCAATTTTTGATGAATTTTTTACGTTATCATCAATCATGGGCTCAATTTACTGAGCCGGGTATGCTAACTTGGAGACATGATCCTTTATTGGTTGCTTTAGATTATGAAGCTGATAATAAGCAAAAAAGATATTTAGGGTCTTTGGAGGATAAGGAGTCAACCATCTCTAAGAAATTTGAGTTACCCGATGGCTATATTGCGGAAAGATTGTATGTTAATCCCGGTTTAACTATCGCTACAGGGTCTAATGCTTCGAGCACGGGTTTAAATATTCCAGAAACGCAACAGGGTTTGATAAGTGTATCGAATTTTGTTAGTGGATTGACAGGATATGAGGTTGATAGCAATAAATGTGATGGAGAAGTGATTGCCGGATTTAACCAGCAAAGCATTAAGAATTTCTGTTCATGGATTGACATTTGTTATTTTGATTTTGATAACATTATTTTGATAAATGAAGGCGGTTATTTAACCGCTTGTGGATATTAATTATCCACATATTGTGTGTAAGTTATTTTAATGCGTTTTTCTTATGTTTATTGAGGGTTTTTTACCCTTGATAAAGTGTCTTTTTTGGGGTATAATAATAGTACAAATTGCTCTTTAGATTTTTATTACGTTCCTTTGTGTATAACACTCTTAAAACTAGAGTGTAAGTTTTCTTTTGTGTCGTACAAGGCACAAGCAGACGCGCTCATGGCTGTCTGCTGGTGGCAAAATTGCCAGCTCACCTCATAGTACTTTCTAAACCGCTTTCAAAAGATGGGTTTCCATGACCTGTTCTTATGGACATCCATCACATGGATTATCTCGACCCCGCCCGGTCATTCGACCAGGCACACAGAAATCAAAAAACAAAACTAAAAAAACGCGTGGCAAGCCAGTGCGCTTGATCCATTCAAGCTTATCGGCTTGTCACGCACAGCGAGCAAACTCCATCATATGAAACTCTTTTACGGGTTTCGGAGTCCCTGCTAGGGTTGGGATGAACCAGCGGTTCACATAAAGGTTAGGATACACGCAAGTGTCTCCATTGTGAGCGGTGCGCTCTTTCTCTATAAATCAGCTTTGCTGATTACACCACTTACGATCTCGACCAGCGTCCCGACCTCTCGGGCCATCTCGCCACAAATTTTTTCAAATCTTAGGGCGCTCGATGGCCCGTATTTTTTTTGCTAAAAAAGCTTTATTTTTGGCGAATTTCTGCGTTGCGCACTCCGCTTTTCACTTACCGTACATGCGTACGCCGCGCTCAAATGCTCGTTTGCGCCTTGAACTTCACCAAAAATAAAGCTTTTTTGTTATCTCGTAAGAACGTTTTTGAGTTCTTCTAAAGGGTGTATCTACTGGATAATCTAATGCGACTGTAGTATCATATGTTTATGAGATTAAATCGTTTTATTGGTGATTATGATGTGTTTGCGCCGGAAATGGATATAACGGATGAGGCTGTGGTGCATCAATTATCAAAGGTTTTAAGGATGCAACCTGGGCAGAAAATCGTAATTTGCGATGGTAAAGGGAGGGAGGCGTTGGCCTCTATTTTGTCTATCGATAAAAAGATGGTTTCTGTTACCCTAGACAGAGTTACAGAGTTACAAAATGAACCCGAAAGAGAGATTGTTTTGTACTGCTCGATAATCAAAAAGGAATTGTTTGATTTGGTAGTGCAAAAAGCAACAGAAGTTGGCGTAAGGGAGATAATACCTTTATTGTCAACCAGAACAATTAAGCAAGATTTAAAGATAGATAGAATTCGTTTGATCACTAAAGAAGCGGCCGAACAATCGGGCCGAGGTTTTATACCTTTGATTCACGAACCAATGAAATGGCACACCGCTATGGATCACGCTAAAGATAATTTGGTTAATTTGTTTTTTCATGTTACGGAAAAAGGTGATGGTATACCACAAGGTTTTAAAAAGAAGATAGGTATTTGGATTGGGCCGGAGGGTGGTTGGGATGATGAGGAAGTGAATGAAGCAAAAAAAGCCAACTTTTTAATCGCGGAGCTCGGTCCGCTTACACTCCGTGCGGAAACTGCGGCAATTGTTGCGAGTTATTTAACGGTGCATGGGCAGATAAAGAATCCTTCTGTTTAGATTTTAAATTACACTGTTTAGTCGTATAATACGCAAGACGTTGGTTACTAAACGAAATGTTTTCGTATAGATACGAGTTATACGCAATTCAAAAAATATTTTTCTTTGGATTAAGGAAATTTTGATAGGCTTTTAAAAATAAGGAATAAATTTGTTTTTTAATTTAATGAGGGGGATAAGCGGTATTTTCTCCGCTATCGCTCCGAAAACGATTTTATATTTAGAGGAAGAAAGCTATACTTTTAACACACTAACCAAACAACTTATGAGCAATCTTATTGATAATAATGTACGCAATAAAAAG
>JARGGJ010000010.1 GCA_029210915.1 Patescibacteria group bacterium | reverse complement strand
GCCGAATGACTTAATGAAGGAGTTATGGCATATTATTAAATGGTACTTAAATCATTAGTTTGCTAGTCTAGAGCCTTGCCATTTATAATGTGAGTATGTCCACCCAACCCAAAGTCGAGGTCAACCTTCTCAAAAGTTACCTGGCCAGAATCAAAAATAGCATCGGATCAAAAATGTTCCGTAATCTCTACGCCAAAGTGGATGGCAAAGAGCGAGATATTTTAGATAATGGCTCATTATCTTGCGCAATCTTTGTCTCAATAATTCTACAAAGCTTCGAACTAATCAAAAAACCCCACGCAACCGTCATTGAGCTCTTAAAAGACATGGAAGCATCGGGTTGGAAAAAATCACGCAGTCTAAAAATAGGGGATGTATTGTTTTGGGAAGCGATCGACCAGACCGGAGATGGTTCTCGGCACTTGCATGTAGGGTTTTATCTCGGTAATAATAAAGCAATTAGTAACAGCACAACTAAAGGGCACCCCGTAAAACATCATTTCACTTTTGGCACGAAAGCCGGCAAGCCAAAAAGGCGTATAATTGGGATATATCGTCTTAACGTCTTAACGTAGTTTCTTGGTTTATGGCGTTAAGACGTTAGGACTTTATGACGTTCACCTAATTATTTATTTTTATTGATTTATATGAAATATCTATATTTACTTTTACTGGCAATTTAAATTTGGTTGTTGGTATTTGTTTGTATCTTGCCGAAGGCTATGAGCGAGATTTATCGAGTCGAATAGTTTCTTGTAAATGTTTGGTGTTTCCTGCTTCGCGGGATTTATCCCCTTGACATTTTTTCAAATTCCGTCACACTAATAATTAGGTGTAGGGCGGCGAAGGTTTGTAACTTTCGTCGCTCTTTTTATATCCTTGGGAGGAAAAGATGAAACGTATGTCGCATTGGTTGGTTGCCACGTTCTTCGGAGTCATCATCTTTGTCGGAGAGTTCGGTTGTGTACTCGAAGGTGAGCCGTTCACCATGGCCGAGGCATCGCAAAACGAAACATCCGGTGATGTGGCCACAGAAAGTATGGACAAAATGCCGGATTCGACTAAGGTGTCGCCATCTTTGTCGAAGAATAAAAACTTTATTCAAAGTATAGCTCTGGTACCTGCGGTCAAAAATCCTCATCCGCTCATTAAAGAACCAAACAGCATCATCTTGGAAACCTGCGAACCCGACCCGGATGAAGTTGCGGTTCCTCTGAATGTCGAAGATGGCAAAGAATGCCACAAAGTTAGCGCTTTTGCCATCTACGCGGATTCAGAAGGAATCACTTACCTGGATACCAACTTCACGTGGAGCGTCGCGGATGAGTCCATTGCCAAAATCATCGGTGATGAGTCTGCGAAGCACAACTCATTCGTAGAGCTGGAATCTCATTCCGACATTTTTTCTTCGGTGAGCCTCACGCAAGAACCGCGTACCACGCTCACAGTCTGCGTCGAGCCCAAGCAGGGTTGGATGAATAAATCTCACCCCGCGCTATGCCGATCGCTCCCTGTCTACGCCGTGGCAAACATGCAAGGCTCGTGGTGCTTTAGCGGTAACAACCTCTTCCAGCCCGATCCCGGTGTTGATTGCCAAACTCTAAGCATCGAGCAAGATGGCAGATTCCTTCGCGTCGACAATTATGGCCAAGGAACCATCTACGAGAAACAGATGGATTTCTATTGGGAAGAACTCGAGTTTCGCACGGTGGAAAATTCGGGATCAGAAGCGAACGGTCTCATCATCGCGGGCAACGATGTGGAAGGTTCGTTCAGCGCTTTCAGGCTTCCGCTCTAAATTCTGGATTCGTTTATAACGTTCATAACGTTTATAACGAGTTATGTAGTCATGCTTAGGTAAACTCTCCCTCGCAATCGCGGGGGATTTTTTTAATTTTTTCTGCCATGAGTCAAACTCTGCGTTATATATTGAACGAGTGTTTGATACATACTGCAAGTTACGGGTTTCAATATTATGGTATAATTCATTTAATAATCAATATGAACAAACAACTCTCCCTCAAAATCATCCTCATTATCGCAATCGCCGGCATGCTCTTCTCAGGCTACCTCTCTTACGGCGAACTTTTCTCCCAAGTCTGCCCAATCAACGGTGGTTGCACAGCGGTTGCATCCATCCCAGCCTGTGTTTATGGTTTTATAATGTATACCATAGTGCTAATTATCAGCGCCATAGGCCTCAAATCAAAAAAGTAAACTAGACTGTTTAACTTATAAATTAATATCCCCGATTTTTCGGGGATATTTTCATTTATACTTTTCAATAACGGTATGTCTTTCATCGTCCGGTAAGGATTTTAAATACGATTTCCAGCCGGGGCACCATTTTATATGCCATTTCCAAAATCTACCTTTAAATGAATTTGGATTTTCATCGTAGTTTTTGCGCAACGGACAGTTTGCGCATGAATTTTCTTGGCTCATATTTTTAAAAAGTAATTCTTTTAACTGTTACCACATCCCCGTCTCTCACTCCCTGCACATACAACCTCTTACCATTAAACTCATTCGTCAAAACCTCTCGGCAATCGTACTCTTCATTCGCGACCACGCAAACACTTTTATCGTCCAAAATAAGATCAACCCTAACAGCAGGGGACCCGGGTTTTTCATAAGTCAGCGCCCAATCATCAACATATTTACCCGTTGATACATCCCAATTTGTGATATTTCCCATTTCTGAAAAGTTAACATTGCTTAATTTTTCATCTACTACCATAACATAATCACTCTTGCCCTTGTCGCTGCCAACACTCTCTGTTTCCTGCGATTTAATTTTGTTGCATCCAAAACCAAATAGAAAAATAGCTATTAATAAAAATGATAATTTCTTCATGGTCTCTAATTATCTAAGATTCTTGACAGCACTATTTTGCATATCGTATTGAGATTTGTTGGTATCACTCAACAACTGATAAAATTTTTGCATTTTATCGGCTAACTCTTGTTGTTCTTTTGTTACTTGAGTTTCCAATTCCGGATTGTCTTTAGCTGCATCAATATTTTCTTGCAAAGTTGCTATATCTTTTTCAAATATCGAGTTCACGCATTCTTCTTGTGTGTAGCTTATCATGCCGCCTTCGATTTTCTCACAACCTGATGGATCCCGCTTTTGCTCTGCGACTTGTAAATAACATTTATCGCGTGTTGCTGGACCTTCAAGTGCGCTAAAAGTCTCTGCTTTGATCTTTGCGCAGGTTTCAAAACTCTCTTTCCTCTTGGCCGCGTCTTGGTAACAATGATCCTGATCCTTACCGCCCATAAAACCGCATCCCAGCTCCTCAATGGACCCAACAACTCCACATCCTGAGAAAACTAATGGCAAAACCAACAAAGAAACAAAAGGAATATATTTTTTCATAAGAGGAAAACTAATTTATTTTTTAAATATAAATTTATTAATAATAAATGGTGCGATTAGTGTTGTAATAATTACCAAAGACCAAATTCTGCCTTTAAGAATATTATAGTCTGCAAACAGTTTTGCCCAAGAGTGGCCCGCTACGAAATGACCAAAAAGAAATTCAAAAGCCAAGGTCAGTAAGAGCCAAATCAAACCTATAATTAAAAGATGGTAACTGGGAAAATTCGGTTTGGTGAAAAGTAAAAAAAGATAACTCACTAAAAAAATAACTAAAATAAAAAACACGGAACTTATTTGATGAGCTGCCAAATTTCCAACAATTGGCTCATAAATATAGTTTCTGATACTGCCATTAATAATGGCCAAAAAAACCAATGATAACCATGCCAGTAGAGATAATAAGTAAAAGGTAATGATACTCATACAATATAGTTAACTTATCTTATTATAGTATATTTTTAGCGTTTTGAGGAGTCCGCTTGACAAAAATAGGGGAGTATATTAATATATAGACAAACATCTATATCTTATGGAAAACGTATTTAAAGCCTTAGCCGACCCAAATCGACGTAAAATCTTGGAGCTTCTTAAAAAGCGCAGTATGTCTGTAACCGATCTTTTAGAGCATTTCGATTTTACCCAAGCCTCGCTATCTCATCACTTGGATATTCTAAAGCGTGCCAACTTGGTAATCACAGAGCGCCAGGGCCAGTTCATCTTTTACTCATTAAACCTTTCCGTTTTCGAGGAAATTTCTAAAGCCATGTTTAATTTATTTCAATATGAAAATCGCAAACACTAAATTATCACTTTTGCGCGTAACTCAGTGGGTATTGGTCGCCATAATGTTTTTGGCGGGTGCTTTATTGTACTCATACCTGCCTGATATGATTCCGACTCATTGGAACGTAAACAACCAAATAGATGGCTGGACTCCCAAAATCTACGGAGCTTGGCTGATACCGGGCATGGCACTTATTTTTACAATTCTATTCCCACTTTTGCGCAAAATAGACCCGGAAAGTAAAAATTACGATAAATTTGCTAAAACCTGGGAGGTTTTTCAAATCACCATCATCGGTTTTTTGGCCTACATGTATGCAATCACTTCATATGTCGCATTGAATGTGGACAAATCATATCTGGTTGGTAGGCTCGTAATGCTTGGCCTAGGCGTTATGTTCATTATCCTCGGCAACTACATGGGTAAAATCCGCCACAACTATTTTGTAGGTATCAAAACTCCATGGACTTTAGCTGATCCCGAAGTCTGGCAAAAAACTCATCGCCTCGCTGGCTGGATATTTGTAGCCGCCGGTTTACTGGTTCTATTAATGGCATTCTTTTGGATGCAATACATCTGGCCGTTCTTCATAGCCATCATCCTTGCAATTGTAATCATCCCGATGTTCTACTCCTACTGGATTTCACGCAAATAAAATAAACGGCTTTAGCCGTTTTTTTGTAAAAAGATGATCACTTTCAATGTCTAAGTCCCATTATGGAGATCAGTCTTATAGTTTATTTAGTTATTAATTCTATCCTTATTCCCAATACTTCGTATTTCTTCTCATCTTCAGGGGTATAAATTGTATAAATGCTTTGTATAAAATCTTCAACATCTTCATCCGCCGGATATCCGTAAAATTCCATACCATACTCATCTATTAATTCTTTAAAAGATGAATATCTAAGTAGGTCTATAATTTTTACATGCAACTTCTCATCAGGATTTGATAACTTTGTAAACTCAATTTCATCACCAATGGTTAACTTTTGGCGTTTTTCATCATTTAATCTGATCTCAATCGTCTTTTTTCCTATCGAAATCAATTCAAATGGCTTATTCATCAATTTCATTTTATACATCATATTCTTTTCCGTAACTACGACTACGACTAAGCACTACGACCGCGTTCTTTATTATTCTTGACCCTCGTAGCTCGTAGAGCGTAATGGGTTGTTATTTATTATTTATATTGTATGATATTATCAACTTAACAATCATATGTATATCGAACCTACAATCAAAAATATCCTATCCCAATCATGGGAGATATTTCAAAGTAATATAAAGGCAATAATCATAATAACTCTAATTATCTATATTCCACTTAATATTGTTTTAGAAGTTCTGCCAACAGACGACTCCATGGAAGGAATAATGATGTATTTTAGAGCCATGCAATTATTGGAGGGGCTGTTCGGAATTTTAGCCACTATAGCTATAGCTTTATTAACCAAAGCTGTAATTGAAAACAAACCAATAAGCTGGCAGGAATCTTTAAAGTTGGCAATCAATAAATGGCCGCTGGTAATTGGCACAAACCTTATCGCAGGCATACTTTTAGTAGGCTTATTTTTACTATTGATTGTGCCGGGAATTATCTATTCCTTTTATTGGTATTTCATAATCTACATTGTTATATTTTCAGATAAGTGGGGCATGCAGGCAATGAAATATAGCAAAGAAGTTGTACAAAATCGTTGGTGGAAAACATTGGGATTTGCAATTTTATTTGGAATAATCACCCTTATTGTTGCGGCCGCTGCGGGTATTCCTTTAATATTTCTTCCCGATTCGCTCCCGTTCTTAGTTTTTGGCGATCTTATTATCGATATTGTTGTATCCTTCTTTAGCGTCTTGGGCGCGGTCTTTTACTTAGCTTGGGATTCTTCGAAAATAGAAACACCGGCAAAATCCATAGCAAATTAGCTTATGCGGGCAGGTAAAAAAGTAACCGTCAGTAACAGATTTCAAAAAAAATACATCTATCATCTAACCGAACCAATTGGGCGTAATTTCGATCCTATCTTTAAACCGGATCTAACTCCGCAAGAGATGCTAAAGCTGGGAGTCTTTGGCGGGGCATATTTTATCGGTGTCAAAAATCTGATCCCCAAAGAATATCCCAAATCTTGGTTTATCGGCATCAATCTTTCTCCGGATCACGAAAAGCACGCCGATTTGAATTTCTTTGGCATCCGCGCCAGCATGCCGCTTGCGTATTGGCGAGCCAAAGGCTGGATAAACAAACAAGATCCTCACGGCTGGTTCGAATGGTACTGTCGCTACTACATGGGCCGTCGCGGTGCCGATGACGAACGTCAAATCAAACGCTGGAAGGCGATTCGCCGTCACTCTGCCCAAGTCAAGAAAAATTGTAAAACAGGGGACATGGATTGTCGCCGTAAACAACGTCAAGCACTTTTGCACTGGGCGTATGACAGCCGGAAGATATAAAAAAATCAGACTCATAAGAGTCTGATTTTACCCACCCTCTTTAATAAAGAGGAACAATTACGCAAAGCGTAATTTGGGAGATTATTTCTTTGTTTTCTTCGCAGCCTTTTTAGCCGGTTTTTTCTCTGCTTTCTTGCTCTTCGCGGCTTTTGGCGCAGAAGTTTCTTCGGTTGCTACTTCAAGAGCTTCTTCCTTGGATTCCTTCTTAGCCTTTTTATCTTTTTTAGCCGGTTTAACATCTGATAAATCCAAACCGTCATATGATTCTACAGTATGAATCTTGTTAACCTGTTTTAGCTTGTCGATCTCTTTTATGATCATATCAAGCTTAACATTCAACTGTTCAAACTGTTCACGAGTGTTATCAGTTTGTACCGGTCTGTCATGACGAGCCGGTCTTTCGTCACGGCTGAAGCGGTCATTTCTGCGCTCCGGTCTTCCGCCTCTGTCGTTAGCACGGTCACTTCCGCGGAAGCAATCGTTACATAACACAGGTTTATTATTTGTTGGTTTAAATGGAACTTCGCATCTGTTACCACATTCGGCACATGTTGCCGGGAACATCTGCTTGTCGAACCCACGGTCACCTCGACCGCCTCCGCCTCCACCAAACCCACGGTCACCTCGACCGCCTCTATCGTACCCGCCACCTCTTTGAAATTGTTTCATACATATATCGTCGAACACTTGCCCCGTCTAATAACAGGGACTAACATCGAACATCAGCGCTACGCGCATCCGCCTCTGGCGGAAATTTTCGCTACAACCTCTTGGACTCCTGTCCGTAGGTTAAGTTAAGACGTTAAGACGTTAAGACTTTTAACGATTACTTAAGTGATTAATTGCTGAACTATACTTTATTTTGTGCTTTTTGTCAAGATATTGTACAGTTAACCTCTAAGGGTAACTATCTAGGCATCTAAGGGTAACTAAGGTTAACTAAGCCTGAATATTATTTAAACAAAACCAAACCATGGAATACAATATCAGAATATACAAGTTGGTATAACAAAAAACGGATTCATCTTGGCAAGAACATGCATGGGATGACTCCGTATGAAAGATTTAATCAATACCTTAGAAATCGTGATAGCCAGTTAAAAAGAGTCACCCTTGAAGGTTAACTGTACAGTGCAGAGGCCGTCCCCAAGTTAAAGAGTTAAAAAACCATATATAATACATTTTAAAAGTTAAATGACTGATTGACGGAGTGCGATTCACCCCTTTATTTCCCCTCTTGTGCCCCGTCAGAATCCAACCCGGAAAAAAATTTGAAAATTCCGTAAAATAATCCCAATTATCAACGGGAAAAAGAAAAGGAACACTTCACCTAACACAGGCTATGCGGCTCGTGACGGTTTTGCTAGTATTTAGGTAGCTGAAGCGTATCAGGACGCTCACTCAAAGCCGCTAAACACGGTCTTCACATTAGCCCGAAACGTTGTACGAAATTCCAACTAGTAAAAGATTATGCAAATAAAAAACCTAAATTTTATTTATCATTTCGTTAAAGCAAAAAAAATCCAACAATTCAAAAACAAATTATAAAAATCTATGGCAACCAAATCCTCAATCACCGCTAAACTAATTGCTCCCTGCGGAATGAATTGCGCAATCTGTATAGCGCACCTTAGAGACAAGAACAAATGCTTGGGGTGCCGAGACGAATCCGCGGATAAACCAACTTCATGCAGAAAATGCACCATAAGTACTTGTGAGTTTCTCAAAAAGAATAAAATGATTTTTTGTTCCAATAAATGCGAAAAATTCCCCTGCGCAAGATTAAAAAATCTTGATAAAAGATACAAAACAAAATACGGCATGAGCATGCTCGAAAATTTGAATAATATTAAAAAACAAGGGATAAGAAAGTTTGTTAAAAATGAACAAGATAGATGGAAATGCCAAAAATGCAAAAAATTACTTTGCGTTCACAGAAATTTTTGTTTGGAATGCGGCGAAGCGAGATAGTAATCCCTCGCCTTTTCTCTGCTTTCAATATTATAGATTACAATCAGACATTCCTAACTCCAGTATTTGGTATTTTGTATTTGGTATTTGGCAGTAAAATTTAGCTTAGATTCTCTGATTTCAGCTTCTCAGATTCTTATCCCAGTTCCCAGTGCCAGTATTTGGTATTTTGTATTTGGTATTTGGCAGTTCAATCGGCTTAGATTCTCAGATTCTTATCCCCGTTCCCAGTTTGACATCATGCATTATTCATCATACATTCTACATTATGAATAAGATCATCATCGCCTCCGGGCCGGTTATCGTTGAAAATGGCAAAGTTCTCCTTAACAAGCACGGCGACACGCCCTTTTGGAAATTCTGCGGTGGTAAAGTCGAAACCTTCGACATCACCCTCAAAGAAGCAGCCGTCCGCGAAGCCAAGGAAGAAGTTGGTATCGATCTTGATTTCGTAGACGCCGAACCTTTTGTAATGCACACAGTCAAAAAAACCGCTGACGGTGACATCGACGTACTCCTAGTCCACTTCTTAGCCAACAGAGTTGGCGAGGTAAAACCCGGCGTCGACATCCGCGAAGTCGAATGGTTAGATGTAAACAACCTCCCAGACGACCTCGCTCCCAACATCATTCCAACTTTGAAACATTTTGGGTACTTGAGTTAAATCCCCCTTTTATTCCCCCTTTGCTAAAGGGGGGTTTTTGAATTAAACATTTGATCCATTTGTTTCATTGACCAATTCCGCTCGACATCAGATCTATACATCATGCATAATGCATTATTCATTAGATCAATTGACACCAAACCGTATCCATGTTACTATATGTTCATAGTTCAATGACTCTCTTTGCTGATTTCCGCTAAGTATAGCCAAATTTCAAAGATAGTGATTCCAAAAAAAGATCATATAAATACACTCAAAGCGTTTTTTTGGGTGTTATAGACTCATTTTGAATACAACTTTCGATTTACAATCCCTCTACTTAATTTAAGTTCGGGATCCTCGATTATTAATAATTTAACCGTATGTTTTGCGCCTCAAAATCAGGCGACACCCGTACAAACTAATCTATAAAATCATGCAAACCAAAGTGTTTGCCAAATTTAGATATCCAACTTAAAACAACTAACCTCAACTCCCCTACGCGTTACGACGTTATGACGTTAAGACGTTAAGACTTGAGCAATAGTTAATGTAATATGCAACCGTTTCACAAATACATACCGAGCTCAAAAAAACCGGCTCGCACAGGCAGACCTGTTCGCACAGGCCTTGCCAAAAATTCACCGCGCCCTTCATCTTCCGGTAAAGGAACACAAAATACACAAGATAAAAGGGCCGACAATAAAGATTTGATTGCCAAAGCAATTAAACACGCTTCCGAAAAAAGTGATCATTTTAGATCAAAAGCTACGGAACGTGATTTTAAAACCGGCAAACTTTCGGGAAAACAAACCAATTATCCTCAAAAAGTATCCGGTAAAACTTTGCAAAAAACCGGATCCCAACAAAGAGGTCCGCAAAAAAGCACAGCTTCCCAAAAAGGAAAAAGTACTTTTAATGATACCAGAAAATCAGCAAGTAAAAGTCGTGGCGGTGGTAAACCCCAGTTCAAATCCGACGAACCTCGCTTACACACTTACAAAAACAAGCCTCGCCTAAAAACAGGTTCCGATAAAGATAATCTTGTAGGCAATGAACGTGTTAAAGTCATCGTTTTGGGAGGCAACGAAGAAGTTGGCCGTAACATGACCTTGATCGAATATAAAGATGATATCATTATAATCGACATGGGGTTGCAATTCCCCGAAGAGGATATGCCCGGCGTGGATTATATTATTCCCAATACCAGCTATCTAAACTCAAAACTAAAAAATATTCGCGGTGCAATTATCACCCACGGCCACTACGACCATATCGGCGCCATTCCTCACTTGCAAAAGAAACTTGGCAACCCCCCGCTTTTCATGAATCCGCTTACCGCGGGTATCGTTAAAAAACGCCAAGATGATTTTAAGGGTTTTCCCAAACTCAACATAACAATCATCCGTTCCGATGATGTTTTGCAACTCGGAGTTTTCAAAGTTGAATTCTTTCGAGTTTCCCACAACATTCCGGATTCATTCGGCGTAGTCATCCACACTCCGGCAGGCATCATTGTTCATACCGGTGACTTTAAAATCGATCCTAACCCATCAGGCGATCTGCCAACGGAAATCGAAAAAATTAAAGCACTCGGCAAAAAAAATGTACTGGCACTAATGGCCGACTCAACAAATGCCCCCAAAGAAGGCCACCAGCTCACCGAGGGTGATATTCAACATAATATTGATGACATCATTGGTAACGCCAAAGGCCGTGTAATTATTGGTACTTTCGCCTCCATGCTTGGCCGTATTTACCAAATCGTTCAGGCTTGTGAAAGAATGGGGCGCAAAGTTGCGGTAGAAGGTTTCAGCATGAAATCCAATGTCAAAATCGCTCAAGCGCTTGGTTACATGAAAGTAGGCAAAAACACAATTATAGATGTAAAAGACGCCTTAAAACTTCCCGATAACCAAGTCGTAATAATCTGCACCGGCGCCCAAGGCGAAGACCGCGCCGTGCTTATGCGCATCGCCAATGGCGAACATCAAAAAGTTCATATTCAAGAAGGAGATACTGTTGTATTTTCTTCATCTGTCATTCCGGGTAACGAACGCTCCGTTCAACGCTTAAAAGATACTTTGTATCGCGAAGGCGCAGAAGTTGTTCACTACCAAATGATGGATGTGCACGCCGGAGGCCACGCTTGTCAGGAAGACCTTAAAAACGTGCATGATTGGATTAAACCAAAATATCTGATTCCTATCGAAGGCAATCACTCCTTTTTAAGAATGCACGCGAAAGCTGCAGTCGAAAACGGTTTCCCGGCCGAAAACATTTTTATAGCGGATAACGGACAAATCATAGAATTCGATAAAAAAAGGAATGGCCAACTCACCAACAAGAAAGTCCCAACCGAATATGTATTTGTAGATGGCTTAGGTGTTGGTGACACTAACCACATTGTCCTTCGCGACCGCGTAGAGCTTTCACAAGACGGCGTTGCCATTGTTATGGCCGTTGTCTCCGCCCAAACAGGCAAGCTCTTACGCTTACCCGATATTATTACCCGCGGCTTTGTTTACATTCGCCAGCACGAGGAATTAATTCCCTATGCAAGGCGTAAAGTCGCAGAAGTATTAAAAGATGAAGACTCGCGCTCCAGTGCCAACGGCCAATATCTCAAAGATAAAGTCCGCGAACAACTGGGCCAACTTCTCTTCGATAAGACGGGGAGACGACCAATGATTCTGACGCTTGTGATAGAGGTGTAACTTAACAGCTGAAAGTCAAAAGCTGAAAGCTTAAAGCAAAAAAGCGCTCCATGCGCCTTTTTTGTTTACCCCTAAACCTTTATCTTTAATCGTTTATCCTTAATCCCCATTACGCTTGACGGGCTTTGTAGACTTGACGGACATGACAGACTATAATGGGATTATATGAAAGAAACCGTATTCTCCGGCGTAAAGCCCACCTCTATCCCCCATATCGGCAACTATATCGGCGCTTTGCGCCAATGGGTGGAGCTCCAAAAAGATTATAACTGTTATTACTGCATCGTCGACGATCACGCCATCACCGTCCCACAAGACCCAAAAATGCTTCGTGAGCAAATCTATGCTATTGCCGCAACATATCTCGCGGTTGGCATCGACCCTAAAAAATCTACCCTTTTCCTACAGAGTGACGTCGCCCAGCATACGGAACTTGGTTGGTTGCTCATGACCCAAACCAAAATGGGCGAACTTTCGCGCATGACGCAATATAAAGATAAATCCAAAAAAACCGGTTCAGAATCTGCGGGCGTTGGTTTATTTGCATACCCGGTTCTAATGGCTGCCGATATATTGCTCTACGACACCAACAAAGTCCCGGTTGGTCACGACCAAATGCAACATATCGAATTCACAAGATTTTTAGCGCGCCGATTCAACGAAAAATTTGGTCAAACTTTTGTACTACCCCAGCCCCTCATCCAAAAAGTCGGCGCCCGTATCATGAGCCTTAAAGATCCTTCCAAAAAAATGTCTAAAAGCGATGAATCCGGCGCCGGCACAATAATGCTCACAGACGAAGATGATGTGATCCAGAAAAAAATAATGCGCGCAGTCACAGACTCCACAGCCGGCATCTCCTACGACCCCGAAAAAAAACCCGCCGTATCTAATCTCATGAGCATCTATCATCACGTTACCGGCGACACAATGAAAAAGATAGAAGATGATTTCGGAGGCAAAGGCTACGGCGATTTCAAAAAAGCCCTTGCGGAAGTCCTAATCGCCCACCTCTCCCCCATCCGCACCAAAATTAACGAATACCTCAAGAATCCCAAAGAGTTAAACAAGATTTTGGACGAAGGCTTTGAGAAAGCTCACCCAATTGCAGAAAAGAAGGTAAGAGCTGTTAAAGATAAGATGGGTTTAGCACGGTAATCCCCCAATTTTGCACCAAGGTGAAAAATATCCCCCTTTGCTAAAGGGGGTTTTTGTTTAATGAGTTTTTTCTACTGGTCATCCCTACAGAAATACCAACACATCAACCCAACTCCTCTGCCATCTCCTCCCCAATTTGTTTAAGTAAATTTCTAAAATAATGCATTCTTTCCTGGTCTGCATCAGCAGATTTTCGGACACGTTCCCCGCCTAACTCTTTTGTTAAACCAATAGTAGAACTTTTTAAGTCATTTTCACGGAATGCAAATTCATCAAAACTATAATCCGCAACCAAATAACGATCACCTAATCCGGATCTAAAACCAAAATCACCACCAGAATCAGCTTTATCAAGTGCAGCGTCTTTAAATGTAAAAAATTCCACTTCAAATTCCGAATAAACTTTTTTAACTTCTTGAAATGCTTTTTCTAAAAATCGGATAGTCCCGCCATGATATACTTGCTCATCAACAAATAACACATGCGGTGCTTTACCTTGCTCTATCAAACGTTCCGCCTCACTTTTTACTTTAGAAACAATTAACTCCCAAGCTTCTTTCTTATTCTTTACCTTATCCGCCAAACTATCCAAGTCTTTTTGCAAATCATCTATTTGTTTTTTCATTCTCTCTTGAGATTGTGAACCCCTCTCACTTTCCCTATTTTGCGTATCATCATTTTGCCGCAATCTAACCTTGTATCCCTCGATTCTCCTGGTAAGACCTTCCGTCTTTTCCGATATATATTCTTGCGACCAAGATTCCCAATCAAAATCTTCGCGATGCATAGCTATCGCCAAATCCATATCTTGATGAGTTAAAATAAAACCCAAACCCGGTGGTTTAATACCTTTAGATGAATATAATTTTTCTAAAATCGGTTTAAATAAATACGCGAACGGACGCGCGGAGGTTTCTGTAAAAATAACCGCGGTTGGCAACTCTTCAGGTGACCGTTCTTGATATTTTTTCCAAAATTTCTCCATACCATCTTTAATGGTTTCGATATCTTCATCGGACAAAAAATCCTTCCGTCGAGGATCATCGATAAGATTTTCAGGCTCTGATTTGAACGGATTCAATAATTTTTCATTCATATAATTATTTCGTCTTCATCACCCAAGCACCATCCCAATCTTCCGCTGGCGGTTCTTTAGCAAAATACTCTACACGTTCTTTTAAAGTTTTTGAAGGTCCATCTGCAGGAAATTGCGAAGTTAGCTGATCGGTCAATTGCGCGGCAGTGAAAAAGTCTTTAGCAAAATACGCTTGCAATGCTTCGGTATATTTTTCTACCATATACTTCTCATCATCAGTTGCATCCGCAACCTTTTTTATAACTTCATACATTTTTATCGGCTTACTCTTTCCTTTCACAGCCACTAAATCAATCGGACGAATCAAATATTCACCCTCCGGCAATTCATTCTTTGTAGATTCACTTATCAAAAGCGCAATTCCATACTGCTTGGTCAAACCCTCCATACGCGATCCCAAATTAACATTGTCGCCAATAACAGTGTAATCAAATCTATCCGTCGACCCCATATTCCCAACCACCATCTCGCCCGAATTTATACCAACTCCAATCTTAATTTCCAAATCACCAAACAATTTTTCCTCATTCATCTTACGGAGCTCACTCAACATCTCGAGCGCCGTATCAACCGCACGCTTGGCATGATCTTCTTGGTCCAAGGGCGCGTTCCAAAAAGCCATAACAGCATCCCCAATGTATTTATCCAAAACACCCTCATGCTTAAAAACTATTTCCGTCATGCGGGTTAAATAGGTATTCATGAGTTTCACTAGCGCGTCAGGGCTTAATCCTTCGGATATGGTTGTAAACCCGCGCACATCCGAAAACATCACAGTCATATCCTTTCTAACACCACCGAGTTGCAACTGAGCCGGATTCTCTAAAATCGAATCAACGACCGACGAAGATACATAATGAGAAAATGCATGCCTAATCTCACGCTTTTGTTTTTCCGAGGCAACCCTGCGCTCCAACATGACAGCCGAAAAAGTTATTATAATGCTTATGGTAATCCATAAAATATCCACTATCCAACCTTTATCAAAACAAATAAAAGCCGCAATCACAGATCCTATCCATAACAAAAACGCCATCGGCACACTCCATCTGGCTCTTACCAAGGGTATTATTATTCCCAATAACAAGGCAATACCTAAAATCCACAAAGCCAAAATCCATCCCGGTAATTCATATAAAAACTTTTTCTGTAAAAGTGTATTTAGCAAAGATGCATGAATCTCTACCCCGTTCATTGGTTGAGTTATGGAAGTTGGCACGCGCTGATTGTCGTGCAAATCCGGCGCAGTTGCTCCAACCAATACTATTCTATTTTTTAACAACTTCCTTACCTCCAAATCATCCATCACCTCCGCGGCTGAATAAATTGGAAAAGCCGCTCCCGGTTTATCCGCATAATGAACAATTACTCTATTGGCATTATCCGCTCCATCACTTAAAGAAGCTTCTATGCCGGCAACCTCCAAGATTCTGTATGCAAACGCCGGTATAACCCCGGAATCAGCCAAACTCGCATACAAAGGGATCCTTCTTACAACGCCATCGGCATCTTGCGGAGTATTTGTATGGCCAATCCTGGCTGCCGAAACTGCGATTTGCGAAATTGGCGGTAAAAATTTTGTAGCAGTATAACCGTCTTTACCGCTTGAAAGCGATAATTCCAACTCAACCGGTAAAACCACTTTCCCCGCTTGTTGAATCGCTAAAGCCAAAGCACCGTCATTCTCCGCATCCGATGTTTCCGGAAAATTTACATCATAACCTATCGCTAAAGGTCCGGCGGAAGCAATCCTATTCATCAATTCACCGTGAACAGCCCTATCCCACGGCCATCTTCCAAGCCTTGCCATGGAAGCATCATCAATTGCCACAAGAACAATTCGTGAGTCTGCGGTATACGGCAAATACAACCTATCCGATATGCGCCTGCTCCATGTTTCAAGCATCCCAAATAAAAAAGCTGAAGCGCAAAGCAAACCGATTGTCAGAGCCACCAAAACCGGACGCGTCAAATCTTTAATACCATTAATACGCAAAGATGTTTTTTTCATATGACTTTTTAACTCTTCGAGCTAAGCTCGATTCTATCTAGTGGTTAATTGGTTTACTAGTTTTTTTATCATCTAGAAATATACCGCCAGATACAAGATACTAGATAACAGGTACTTAATTCTACCTTGTTTAAGGCGTTGTTATATAACCGGTGTTTGCGACTACTTCAAAATTAATTTCATCTTGATTTGTAAATCCCCCCTCGGAATATTGCGCTATAACCGTTACAACTCCCAATGCGTTAGCACCAGCAACAAATGTTGAGCCCCGCATTATACCTATATTCGAATTTGATACTGAAAATGTAGATGCCGATGTAACATCCCTAACCTCACCGTTAGTATAATGCGCTATAACGCTTAATTGCCTTGATGTACCCTGAAAGACTTGATAATTACCTCCGATTATTTCCAAATACGATAAAACCATGGGGCTATTTATTTTAAGCGAAACCTGCGAACTATATTCTTGACCATTATCATTAACTCTCGCGACAAGTGTAACAGAGCCTGATTCTCGAGAAAAATATTTTGTGCCGGAGATCGTGCCTAAATTACCAATCTGTTCAAAAGAAGCATATCCGGTTACATCTATCTCATTGCCATCTTTTTTAATTCCTTTCACGTATAAATCCGAAGCTTCCCCTACATTAATTGGATTCGGCTGAGCGTAAAGTTGAATACGTGATAAGTCCAACACGCTTGGTTCTGTAAGATCCGGCCTTGGCTCTATATCTGTAACCGGTGGCAAATTATTATCCAAAACACTCGCATCATTTGTTGTATTATTTTGATCAACATCATCTACAACATCTTCTGTTGATGTTGTTGCCTCCATATCGGTAGAAGTTGTGGAAGTAGCCATTAAATCATCAACATTCGGATTTAAATCCTCAAACTTGCATTGATCCAACTTCTCCATAAACCTCTCTAATCTTACATGCTGTACATGAGTTTTATTGGATAAAAGAACTAAAATATCTTCTTCCAAGCCTGCGGGCAATGACTCAAAATCTTTATCTTGCCTTGCTAAGCCTTGCTCTACGGCATCCATGGCATTTTCCATGGGCTTTAGAAAATCCGGCCTGCAACCAAAGCGCTCCAGCTCATCCAACCTGGCATCGAGCGCCAAAGCCCGCGCCCAATATGCTTCGGGTGAATTTTCTGCGTGTATAGCTACATATATTTCCTCAAACCTTAATTTTAGCTTATACATCTCGTTCTCCGGAGTCACATCGGAAAGTATAAGCAACATTTTGCCAACCGGTTCTGCAAAATCCACTTTATCCGTACATTTACCGTTATTCGATTTGTCTACTATCTCTTTTTCCAAATCAGCTAAAAACTGAAAAGCCAAACCCGATTTTCCGCGTTTCATCAAATCATAAACTCCATACATCTGCCGGCCCATATACCTAACTGTCAGGTCCTTGCATTCATCCCCGCTGAATCGCAAATGAAAATTTTCACTGGATCTGGATAACCCATACGCCCAATTATCCATAGCTACGGCACCATCTTCTCCAAAAGTTTCTAATAATATTTTTTGCGCGGCCCTGGCAAACCTTTCATCCGCCAAGCGCTCTTCATCTATCCAAGATCTTTCGGGCCATGTACTTGATGACATATCACCCCTTAACATAACCCTGCCCTCAAAATCAAAATTGCCCCACTCCCCTATTGTAAAAACATTTTCTCCCATTCCATTATGAAGTGGTGTGCCCACAGCTGAATGATCTACAAATAATTGAGTTTCTTCACCGGTTTCCTGCATGGCAAACGCAGTTCCGCGCACTGTAGCCACAACATTATCCGTTTGCCCCTCATACACACTGCCTAAATCCAACAAACGCATAACCCGCGACCAAACTCTGCCGGTTTTTAATTTAAATCTAAAAATATAATCATTGGACCAACTTAAATTTACATCATCAATCTCCACCTCGGTATTTTCCGACAATCGCAAATCCGATCTGCCTGTGGCTACAATACTGGCTCTCGAACCGTTCCCGGTACGAATAACATCTCCCGCAAAAACCTCTGTACCGCTTTTTGCCGGCTCCTCCATGGCCGTGCCTTTATTGGAGATAAAAACATTACCCTGCTCAACAACTAATCGTAAAACGGGTTTTTCCGCTGTAGCGATACTCCCAAGCGACCAAAACCACCAACCAAGCAATCCCAAAATTACCGCTATTCCTAGCAATACAAAAACAATAATACGAGCCTTTTTCATATCTTGTATGATAGCAAGGTAAGTGAAGTTAGCCAAGTTATTTAGTACTTTCTGTTAACTTTTTCTGAAATGACTCAAACTTTTCGTTGCGCTCGATTACTTTCTCAGAAATCTCTTTCATGACCATTGATAATCGTTCTTTAGTGATGTTTATATCCTCAAAAACATTCTCATCGCCCAAACCATCTAAATAACCCTGTGTAATTTTATCTGATATAACTTTTAACGAAACCTCTGATTTCAATTCCGGCATATTCTTAAGTAACATTCTAATCGAAAAACAACTGTCTCTTAAATCCTTTACCAGGCACACCGGCAAGCCATATCCGGTATGAGGAATCCTAAATTCTTCGGTTCCTACATTCACACATACATAACCATCGCCAACCCTTTTGTAATAAGGATTGTCTTTATATTCCCTACCCTCTCCTTTTCCTTTACGCAACACAGGCTCCACTGAATCTAAATCCACCACTTCACCCGCTAATGTTAGATTGCCCATATGTAAAAACAAATGCACCAATCCTTGACCATGCATTATCCCAACATCCTTCCCTATCCAATAACTAATAAACTCAATCCATTCTTTCCGTCCTTCTGCCGTTTCCGCCGTAAACTTTTTATCTAAACCCAAGTATTGCATTTCAATATTCAAACTTTTAACCGCTTCCCTTATCAATTCCAAGCGTAATTCAGCAGGTGCGTCTTTCAAATCTCGCAATCTTAAAACACTGCGCATACAACGCACTTCTATCGCCGGCCTAAATCCATCCTCGGACTTTAACCCTTTAATTTTTTCTTTAATAGTCTCGATTTCAGTGTCATGCTCTCCTCGAACAAGTTCTTTAAGTTGTTCTTGTAAAATCAAAATCGCTTCTTTTTTAAATTCTTTAACTGAAATATCTTTTCCATCCATTCTTATCACATCTATTCCGTAAACTCCGGCAACCGCCTCCGTACGCATTCCTTTTGCCGCCAAATAACGTGATTTCTCTATCGTTGTTTGTATCATGCCTGCATCAAGCAAGCCCAAAATATCATATCCCATCGGAGTTTCAACCGATTCCGGCACAAAAACCGCTTCCGAGCTACCCGCCAATTCGCCTGCAATCAATCCATGTTTTTTTGATTCATGTTCTTCGGGGTGCACAAACCCGCTTCCCTTGATATCAAACTGCGTATAAACATGATGAACCCCCGGCTTTCCATCTTTTGTGGGAAAATATTCGTTTATTGGTGTTGTTATACCTAAATCCGCACTACGATGGTGATAAGGAATAGTTCTAAGACGTCGAGCTTTATCCTCCGGAGTACCCTCTGCACCCCTATCCAAAAACATAACCAAATCTTTAGGGTCAAAAGGTAATTTTAACCTCGGATTGCGATAAACCTGTTCTATTTTTTCATCGGGAATATTTTTGTAATATTCTTGGCGGAAGGGATTTTCCATAATTATGATTTCTATTTTACATTTTCTATATTGAAGGGTTCCCGTTGCCAAATTCTGTAAACCCTTGTGCTGCGCGTATTCCAAACACGGTACTTAAAATTGGTTTCCGGTGTCCGCTCCAATTCATCAGCTATTGGCCACTTGTTATCTTTCGCTGCTTTAACCATAGCGTCAAACATCTCTTGTCTGTTTGATCCGGAAGCTGTCGCTTGCGTATCAACACATAAAACAGCTTCATCAAAACCCGCTTCATCCGCTGTAGTTTGTAAATAATCCAGCAAACCTTGTAAAAACTCCTCAGCCTTAATCTCGCGTTTCAAAACGGTATCCATCGGGTTAACAGCTCTGGCAAATAAATACTTCTTACCTTTAATATTCATTCCATCGATCAACAATACCGATCCCAATAATTTAATATCATCCGTCCCCTTTTCCTTTTTAGACAATATGAGTGCGTGTAAATTTGGATAATCACCATCAGCAAACGCATGTCTATAACTTGTATAACAAGCATCGCCAACATCACCGGCAAAAATCCTACCCAAGCCTTGGCAAGGGCTGTAAGTTACCTCCACATTCTCTGCCAAAGCATCCACACCTCCTTCTTCCAATGCTTTAATTTCCGCATCAATTTTAGCGACATCCCACACAGCTTTAACAAACGGATGCTTAACCACTTTCTTTTTATCACCTCCCATGGCTTCAATACTCTTTTGTCTAATATTATTAAGCCTCCATACAGTTTCCAAAAGAGCATTAGCTTGCGATGTCATAGCCACTCTCCTCGATTCATCCACATAATCCGGATCTATAAAGTGCTCTAACAGCTCTTCTTGAAAAAAAGCTTTCCAGGCTTTAAATTCGCCCTCTTTATCACTCATCTTATGCGCTTCCCTTATTGCCTCAACATGACCTTGAGATTCCAATTCAGCCATTCTCAAAGTTAACATTCTCACAGAATCGCCCAATTGGCTTAATAAAATTTTTTGATCAAACGAACATGCGATAGCGGTTAACATCCTTTGATGTTGTAAATACTCCCTTGCTTCATTGGTTAAACCATCCTCACCTGTTTGCAACAAACCGTTCAACCTCTCTAAGTCCTTTCTCCACCCCTCCCCTGACTGGTTAATTTTGGATTTTAATTTTTGTATTTCTTTCTGTAAATCTTTCTTTTGTTTCTTTAGGTCTTTCGTCTCGCCTTCGGATACTAATTGATCATTTAATTTTTCTAAATAATTTTCCAAATCCGGTAATTCTTGCTTGGCTTTTTCTTGATCAATATTAAGTTCATCAATCTTTACCCGTAAATCTTCACGCTCACTTCTAAGTACAGTAAAAATATTCTCCCTCTCTCCAAGAGCTCCGATCTTTTGCAACAACTCCTCCTGTTTTTCCAAACCTTTTTGCATACCCAGTTTTTTCTTCTGCTGTTTGGGATCGCCCCCTATTTGCTCTATCAACACTCTTTGCGCGTCCAACTTTGTTTTCAGAGTTGCGATGGCATTCGCTAAAACCATCAGCTCGCCGCCAAGGCCTTCACCCAATCTATCAATTTCTGATAACGTATTATAAAAAGGTGCTAAATACGCATTATACTCATCTCTTCCATAGATAGCCTCTTTTTCCTCTTTCTTTGTTTCTTTTAACTTAGTTATTCTGATTTCTTGATCAGCAATCTCTCCACCTGCAAATAGCATATCCAGTGATGCTTGCTGTTTACACTTTAATTGATATGTTCTTGATCTATAAAAAGTTGGCAGTTCCGCTTTACCGCTATCTTTAAACTTTCTCCATTTTGCCATCAACACTTCTCTTGTATAACCATGATCGCTAACAGCCCAACGACCCGATCTAACCATAACCGCATTAAACAATTCCATGGTTATGGGTGATTGTTCTAAAACATTCGGCATCCGATCTTCCAATACAGCTTCTTTTAATTCTCTTGCCACTCTTTCCAGTAGATTATATATTTTATCGATATCTCTAACTGTTTTTACTTGAGACAAGTGTATTTCAAAACCATACACTTCCAAGAATTGGTGTAATTTAATTCCATTTTCCGTCCCTGAAAATCTTAACATTAATTCTTTTATTTTTTCTTCGTTTAGCGTTTTATCCGCTAGCTTCTCTTTAAGAGCATACAAATCCATAGAGATGTCCGCTATAACCGGCAAATTCTTCATGCCAAAACGCTGAACATAATCTACCATGGCGGGAACATTATAAGCTGAATCAACAACAAACTTATTATTAAGTTTTAAAAGCAATGGCTGTAACTCATTTTTCCAAGGGCAATATTCATCTCTATTTGACGGGCTGGGTACTCCTCTTGCGTTTATTAAAGCTTTAACCAATCCCGCATTATTGTTCTGACTTTCTAACTGTGTTTCAAATTCTCTCCGAGCTTCTTCTTCTTTAGGAAGCATATCCAAGGCATACATCAAAGCGATTTGCCTTGCATTAAAAGCTTTCCCTTTTACATCAGCGGTCTTAAACTTAATAGCGCCTCTATAATTACACAATTTTAACAATATATTCAATTTATTAAATACACCCGAATCATTTAATGCTTTTTGTACTAAATTTACAAATTGTTCCGGCAACGGTTTTATCCCAAATTTTATAATGCAAAACTCAACAAAATCAAAATACTTTTTAGACTCCGCACTTAGATTTAATAATATTTCATAATGTCGTTTTAAACTCCTTTCAAAAGCGCCATGAATTTCCGGATCTACTTGTTCGGGTCTAATAACTAACTGTTCTATGATGGTTTGATTAATATTTGTAATTACTAAATTCCAAAACTCTGCATCTTTTATTGCTTCATTATAAGATATACCCGTTACCTCCTCCAACTTGATAAAAGATTCTTTACTTCTATTGCCGGCGGCTTTCTGAAAATATGTTCCAATCACCAAAGGTCTAAGCTCGCCCTCCCAATCAGGTTGCACTCTTGATAAATCTTGCAATTCTTGAATCTTATCAAAACTCCCTTGACTAATATATTTACCATAACTTTTCATTACCATGGGTTTTAGCTTACCCTCCCAATCAGGTTGCACTCTTGATAAATCTTGCAATATTTTAAGTGATTGGTAACTACCTCCCTCAGCGCACTGGGTATAATAATCGATCACTTTTGGTTTTAACTCACCCTCCCAATTAGGCTCTATCCCTGATAATTTTTGCAATCTTTGAAGGCCGACAAAATAACCCTTACTTACATAACCTCCATAGATATCCTCAACCTTAGATTTAAGTTCGCCTTCCCAATCCGGAGCAACAGATGTAAATTCTTGTATTTTTTCTAAATCCGTAAAAGATTGCCGACCTGAACTTATTAAATATATATATAAATCCATTACCTCATCACGCAATTTTCCATTCCAATCCGGAACAAAACCGGATATCTTTTTTAAATCTGAAATCTCGGTAAAATCTTGCTTTTTTAATAATTTTATATAAGCTTTATCAACACTTTCCTCATATTCCTTCCAATTAAAATCAAATTTTGTTGCTTCGATCATTTGTTTCAAGTTTTTTATATTAGCTGTTTCCAAATCTGATTCTATTTTTTTAAGAACCTCTGCCGATTCCTGCTTATTTAACTGCGCTAATTCTACTCCGGAAAGTTCATGTAAAGTATTATAAAAATCAAATATTCTAAAACCAGATTCACCTAAACCCAAATAACTTCTATATAAACGCTGTACTTCTTCGTATTTTTCACCCGTGTAGTCTAAACTGACTCCCGTGACCTCTTGCATGGTCAACGCCCTCTTCAATTCTCGATGCTCAAAACAAGAGTTTAAACCGTCTAATACTTTCTTACGTGTTTCATCGTCCGACACAAAACTCACCCCCGTTACTTCTTGCAATCTTTTTAGCTCATTCCAATTATTTTTAACAAACGCGCTTTGCATTTTGGATTTAAGCTCATCATGTAATTCACCCTGCCAATCAGGTGGTATACCGCTTACTTTTTCGAGTATATTAATACGTTTTATCACCTCTTCATCTTTTGCAGAATCCAAACACTTAATAAAGTTTTCATTTAAAACTTTTTTTAAATCAGGATCTCCAAAGTATTCACCAATATTCCAAACCTCATGCAAATCAAGCAAGATAGAATAATTACCGTATTCAATACTACTGGCTATACTTTTTTTGATTACCTCATCCAATAATTTAACCCCTTTCGGTCTATAACCTATATATTCAATAAATTCTTTCACTTTATCTACATTCGATTTATATAATATGTTTTTAAAAATACCAATTAAATATTCTCCGCAAACCGTCGGCAATTCTCTCTGAAAATCAGGCAAAAACCCAACAACTTGATGCAATTCCTCTAACTTTTTATACATGTCAAACGGTCTCTCTGTCAGTATTCTTTTATACGCTTCAATAACATCATCTCTCAATTCATTTTCAAAATCCGGTCTGTAATCCAAAATCTCTAAACATTTTTCAAGACGGCTTAACGAATGACTTTTTAAATCCAAACTGATCAAGCCATAGACCTCTTGCTTTAACTCACCTTCCCAATCCGGCTTGATACCGCTTATCTCTTCCAACCAGCCTATCTCAATACTCATGTTTCTATCAAAAAAACTTATAAACTTATTATTAACCGCCGGTTTCAATCTCCCCTCCCAATCAATTTCTCCTTCAGTTAGTTCGATTAGTGGCGTCATTCTTACATCTGATTCATAAAAATCATCCAAAATTTCGATTATTTTATCAGTCACCCTATCTTTCCATTCACCCTCCCAATCCGGCCTTATACCCGATAACGCTATCAACGACATAAATTGCTCAATCCGTTCCTGCGCAAAACATTCGTTATATGCTTTAAAAAGAGATTCTTTTATATTTTTATTATTCCAATCAATCGGCACACCAAAATATTCGTATTCGGCTTTCAATTCTTGAGCAGTAGCAGCATTTTCAATCATCTGACAATACCTCCACGTTATTAGAGATTCAAACTCTTCCCATTTGGGATTGAATTTTGTAAAAGATAAAAAATAATCTATATAACTAATATCACTACCCTGCGATATAGCTTCCTTTAAAATCTCTTTTCTTATTTCATCTAATTTAGGATCAGAGTTCCATTCATCAGAGCTTAATCTATTTCTTTTAAAAATTTGATCAACACGATCAGTATATCCACCATGCATTAAAGCTTCATATATTTCTTCGTAATCGTTATCCTCCAAATCCATTTTTCTATTACTTTCAATAGAATCATCAATCATCTGCCTCTTTGCCTCCTGTCTGGGAAGCCCTTCAAATGGATTACTCATATAACAAACATTATACCACATTCACGCTTGACTTTTTAGCTGATTTTTGCTATTCTCCACTCCATCGGGCATTACAGATGACTGCTCCCCGCCGCATAAAGCTCTGGGGAGAGGAAAGTCCGGACACCCGGTTTGCAGCAATGTAAATCGAAAAAGAGAGTCGCTAACGACGACCGGGACATAAACGGCAATTCGATCGTAATAAAATCCGGTTGAATGACCGGAAAACCCAGGGAAAGTCCCCGCAAGGGGTTCCGCATAGCTTTATGCGACGCGGAAGCCACAGAGACAATACTAGTCCCCATAGCTTTAGCGACGGGGACAAAGCGTGAAAAGTGAAATGATGTGGTCATGTCCCCAAAGCTTTATGCGACGGGAACCAACGCACTGCTACATTTCTCCTGCCATGGTGACATGGTACGGTGGTAAACCCTCTCCGGTGCAAGAGCAAGAGCGCAATACTCTCATTTGAGTCGCGCACTGGTCGCTCGCAAGATCTTACAAGCAATTGCAAGGCTAGATAGATAGTCATCGCCCCACAGAACATCCAAGGAAATGTGACGTGGGGTACAAAATTCGGCTTATCGTTTCGCCCGAATCCTTAAACACACAATCGCTTCGCTAACCCCGAAGCTTTTGTTTTATGATATACTACTATTAAACAGTCATAACGTTTATAACGTCTTAACGTCATAACGGAGCAATATTTAGTTATCACGTTACGACGTTACGACTTTAAGCCGTTACGACTACAGTCATGAACAAATTCCAGCTAACCTTTACCGCTCTGCGCCTGCCTGTCGATACTGCCGCTCTTGCTTGTGCCGCGGCTTTTGCGTATCTGCTTCGTTACTCAAGGTTCGCCACGGAAATCCGCCCAATCTTGCAAGACATCGCTCCCGCCACCTACATCCAAACATCGTTAACTTTTATAGCCATCTACATCTTGGTATTCATCATCGCCGGCCTCTACTCCGCCCGCCAGCGCAAAGCTTGGGATGAGTTTGGCCGTATAATTCTTGCCTGTACCGCAGGTGTAATGATCCTCATCGCTTCCATCTTTTTCCGCCGCGAACTCACACAATCCCGCTTTATCATCATCGCCATCTGGGGCCTTTCCGTCTTTTTCGTTTTCTTTGGTCGTTTGGCACTCCGCACAATACAACATCAACTTTTAAGAATGAAAATCGGCCACGATAATATTGTAGTAATCGGCAAAAGTGAAATGGCCGATAAACTCACCGAAACTTTTACCAACCTTCCCATCCTCGGCTTTTCCGTACTTAAACAAATTAACAAATGGGGCAACGATTCCAAGCAAACACTAAAAAGGATGATCGAAAAAGGCCAAATCTCGGGCATAGTGTTAGCCGACCCGGATATGCCAAAAACAGATTCATTGCACATCATAGGCTTCGCCAATAAACATCACCTCCATTTTTGGTACGCAGCCGATGTTTTTGCCGCGCGCTTCACCAACATCGCAATCAGCACCCCGGGCGGAATCCCGCTTATCGAAGTTAAACCAACGCCCTTAGATGGCTGGGGTCGTATAGCCAAACGCGTCGAAGACATTCTCTTTTCTATCATCATTCTAATCATCAGCTCCCCTCTCTGGATTATCGGATCCATCCTCGTTCTTTTGGAAGATGGCTTCCCCATCATTTATAAAAGCGAACGCATCGGAGAAAAAGGCCGGCCTTTTGTTACCTACAAACTCCGCAGTATGTTTAAAAAATATTCCATCGGCCCCCAATTTAAAGATGCCAAAAAGAATCTCGAGCTCGAACAAAAACTCATCAAAGAAAACAGCATCAAAAAAGGAGCTATCTACAAAATCGCAAACGACCCGCGCATCATGAAAACCGGTCATTTCTTACGAAGATGGTCTATCGACGAATTCCCCAACTTTATCAGCGTCCTAAACGGCGATATGTCGCTTGTTGGCCCTCGCCCTCACCAACCCCGCGAAGTCGAAAAATACTCCGACGAAGAACGCCGTGTACTCACAATCAAACCCGGGGTAACCGGCCTGGCTCAAATCAGCGGTCGCTCCGATCTCACCTGGGAAGAAGAAGCTCGTCTCGATATCTGGTACATCGAAAACTGGTCGCCACTACTTGATCTCTATATTCTATTAAAGACGCCATTTGCAGTGATACAGAAGACAGGAGCGTATTGATTGTCTGAACCTTGATTCACGCGATTAATCCGATTTCCACCATAGGCGGATCAACCTCTGGCTGAAACTTGATTATCATCATATACAAACAATCCCACCGAAGTCGGTGGGATTTTAACTGTACACCGTGTTGACATTAATCTTTTTTCATGATACTAAAATCACGCAACCTTTTCACGGGGAGAGATCAAGATGGTCACAAGTCCTTTCAAAGTCGCTGTTCATAATTACAACGGCGAGCTCACAGTCAATTTACTTGGAAGTATAACCAGGGAGGAGTACGAGAAAGAGATGGGAGAATCTGCGGGTGAATTGATGCTTTTTGTTGAAATTCCATTCCAGGATCCAAAAAATTACAAAGAGGGCAATCCGCTGGACGTCATCGATGACGCTGGTGCTTGTTGGGAAGCTCTTCTTCTTCTTTCATCTACAGAAGGTATGTGTTCAGCACTAGAAGACCTTCTCTCTAAATTCGCCAATCATCTGGTCGTTGCTTCGAAATCCAAAAAGTAGATGTTTCCTTCCCACCGCTATATGCGATTTTTTTGTCTTGAACCTTGATTCGCACGATTATTCCGATTAACTTGATTATGATTATATACAAACAATTCCATCGATTTCGATGGAATTTTATATGACGAAACTCTACATGTAGTAATCAAGAAAATTTGAGCGATAATCCCGTGAATCAAGGTTCAGACAATATAATAATCATGCTAATCCTTTAATCAAGCGAATCAAGGTTCAAGACAATGGTTCTTGACTATCTGTCCACTTTTTGTTGCGCATCATTTAAGCTAAGCAAATGGCAGATGTGACACAAAATATCAAAGAAAAATTAAGCGACCTTAGAATCGCCCTTGTTCATGATTACCTGGTGCAAGATGGCGGAGCCGAAAGAGTCTTCTCTGCATTTAACAAAATCTTCCCAAATGCGGATGCCCATGTTCTCATCTACAATCCCAAAAAATCGCATAAAGATTTTAATGATAAAAAAATCCATACTTCCTTTTTGCAAAAATGGCCATTTGCTAAAAGATACTATCAGTGGTATTTGCCATTCATGCCTCTCGCGACAGAGCACTTGGATTTTTCCAATTACGACCTGGTAATTTCATCTTCCAGCTCATTCGCCAAAGGGATTATCGTCCCCGCGCATGCAAAACACATCTGCTATCTACACACTCCCACACGCTTCCTCTGGGAAAACCGCATCAATTACTTAGCCGATCTCCCTCACCCCGCTTTTATCCGCGCCGGTCTCCCCTGGCTTTTGCATCGCATGCGCAGTTGGGACAAACAAGCCTCCGAACGCGCCGACACAATGATAACCAACTCCCAAACCAGCCGGCGCCGTATCATGCGCTACTACAATCGCGACGCTCAAGTAATTCACCCGCCTGTCGATACGGAACACATCCCCTTCTCTCGCCACGAAGGTGATTACTGGTTAGCCGGAGGCCGCCTTGTTGCGTACAAACGTTTCGATTTGGTTGTAAAAGCTTTTTCCAAACTCAACATTCCACTGATAATCTTTGGCACCGGTCCCGAGCTCAGCAAACTTAAAAAGATGGCCGGTAAAAAAACCAAATTCGTCGGTGCCATAAACGACGAAGAAAAATCCCGCCTCTATCGCCGAGCAAAAGGTTTCATAAATCCCCAAATCGAAGACTTTGGCATCACCGCCGTTGAAGCGATGGCCGCCGGCCGCCCGGTTATTGCCTACGGAGTCGGCGGAGCCGCAGAAACCGTTCTGCCAAATAAAACCGGCAAATTTATCGAGCATCAAACTTGGGAGGATATCGGCGACGCCATCATCCGTCATAAAACCGCAGATTATAACCCCAAAGAAATCCGCAATTTCGCCGAAAGTTTCAGCCACGAAAATTTTGAAAAAAAACTCCTCCAAGCCATAGCTGCCGGTTTAAAGTTGGAAGATCCTATCGAGGAAGAACTCGCTTTGATAGAAGATGCCTATGCCCCGTATCTTAATTGATGCCCGCGCTGTCGCCGATAGCCACTGTGGAGGTATAAACCGAGTAGCTCGGCTTTGGATTTTAGATCAAACCAAAAACTTTCAGTCACAAGATTGCACCTGTGTCACAACCGGCTTAAAAGCATCAACCGAAGTTAAACGTTTTTGCGATGAAAATAACTTCAACTATCTACACATTAAAGTCCCCAACAAACTCTGGACTCTTTTTTGCCATCTGAATCTTTTTTCTTTGATTCTAAGCGCCGAAAAAAAACTTAAAAACCCAATTGACCTATTCCTCCTCCCCAACATCGCCTACACCGGCGCCATTTATCGCCACTATCACATCCTGGTCCATGATCTCTCCTTCTTAATCGAACCCAGATGGTTCAACTTCCGCCGTCGCCTCTGGCACAAATATGTTAAAGCTGACCGTCGCATAAAAAACGCCGACCAAATCCACTACGTCAGCAACCAAACCAAATCCGATGTAATCAAACTATTAGATGCTCTAGATACCAAGTGTCACACTTTCTTGTTCGATCCTAAAATCGAGGTTCGTAGTTCGATGCTCGTAGTTCGCCCTGCTTGGCTCCCCCCCACAGCAACCCGCATAGCTCTAATGCTAGGCGGCTCCGACCCCCGCAAAAACATAAAAACCGCATTAAAAGCTATCGCCGAATTTAACGTTAAAAATCCGCAAAACTATCTAACTCCGGTAATCCTCGGAGGCAAAGTTAAATTTAACTTTGGCGAACACAACATTTCCTACGTAGAGGCTCCGGGCTTTATCAGCGACGAAGAATTATCTTGGCTCTATCAAAACTCATCAGTTCTACTCTACCCCTCCTGGTACGAAGGTTTTGGTTTACCTCTTCATGAAGCGCATCATTTTAACAAACCCATCATCGCATCCACCGGAGGCGCACTAAGCGAAACTGCGCCACCAAATACAATTCTTTGTAATCCAGCGAAGGTTAGTGAGTGGATCTCTGCGATACAAATCTCCCAACTCAACTTAAACTGAAATCTCCCAATCAACACTTTGTGTTGATATCCCTCTTTATTAAAGAGGGTTTCGGAAATCTCCCAATCAACACTTTGTGTTGATATCCCTCTTTATTAAAGAGGGTATTGTAAAAACCTGGTGATTTTAGTGCAGACGGAGTCGAATTCGAAATCGATTTGGTAATTCGTGAAACGAATTACCTGTAAGCCGTAGTTAGCAAGTACTAAGGTTCTCTCATTATCATATTCCACACTTCCCTCCTCTAAATGCTGAACTCCGTCTATTTCAATTACCAATTTCAACTTCGGACAATAAAAATCGACGATATATCCGTCCAACGGTTTTTGACGATAAAAATGTAATTTTTGAAATTTCAAAAACTGATACCACAATTTCTTTTCCTGCGGTGTAGCATTGTTCCTCAATTGCTGAGACAACTCCTTAAGATCTTGATCATAAGGAATATGCCGCCCGTTACATATCATTTTCCCCAGACCAAATATTTTATCACACCTCCGTCTACCCTCTTTAGCAAAGAGGGACAATTGCGCAAAGCGCAATTTGGGAAATTCTTTAATTACATTTTTGTATACTCTTAGCAAAATTCAGCATTTCTTTATAATCTATTTTTTCAAAATATCTATAAAGTTTCTCAGGGTTATCTTTAATACCTTCTATTTCCAAATAATTACGACTCTGAAAACCGGCAAACCACCTCAAGCTATCAACAATATTTACAGAATCTATACGTTCGTTAAATTTCTTCAAAAAACTTTTTTTAGCAGTATCAAATTCAGATTTTGTAATAATTTTGTAAAAAAATTCTTTTAATAAATCCCCATCTATATTTTCCTTAATATGAAAAACAAAGAAAGCGGTTACATTATCAATTTGGACAAAATCATAATCAAAATCAAATTTATCCTCAAACATCCAGCGATTCTTGTAAATTTCATTTAACAATAATGATTTTGGATTATATCCATTTCCACTAAAATAAAATCCTCCGGACCTTTTTAATTCTATTTTTCCTGATACCGATTTTTTCGCTTTATCATAAACTGTTTTATTTTGTATTTTAGCAAATAATTTATTAACAAGTTTCTTTTGATTATTGGAGATATTCCCCGTCATTACAATAATATCAATATTCGATTTTTTTACAAAAACATTCCAATAACTTTTTATGGCTTTTACATCATCAAATTTTAAAGATTTTAATAATTTAAGTGACCCCAAAGGTTCAGATTGGTGTATTGGCAAGGACGGGTAAACATATTTTCTTTTTTTATAATCAAAAGATGAAAAATATTCTTGTGACTCATCAACTAATTGCGATTTTTCATCTTTAAATTGATCAGCTGTACATTCCCAGTTGTAAATAAAATCATAAATTGTTTTTACTGCAATTTCAAAATCATTCAAGTTAAAATAACAAAAAACAGAAAGCGCTTCCCTTGATGTAACAGCTTCCAAATCATGCAATGTATTTACAAATATTTTATCCAATTCTATTTTGGGAATATTTTTTGTTCCACTAAACATCAAATGTTCTGCAATATGCGTAAAACCATTTGTCTTTGACGACTCAAAAAAACTTCCATTACTAAATGTAAGTATAAATCCACAATTATTTTTCCATCCATTTTTAATGTGGTTAATCATATATATAAAAAATACAGCATTTTTACATAAATAGAAAGCCCTCTATGAACAAGAGGGTGTGAGTCGATCAGTTGCGGGTTACCATTTCCCGCTTCCGCCCTTGGACTTGGGATTGCCCTTGGATTTTGTGAGTGGTGACCTCCGTAACCATGTTGAAAGTTCTTGCCCGGTCAGCTCTTGCGATCCTTCTTGCCGCCACGATACTTACCGTCCGGGTATCCATGCGCCATGATAAACATCCTTAACATGTATGTCAGGACTCAATAAGTAAATAACAAACCAATTTTCATATCAAAAGAATGAAATACAGGTATGATAATCTTCTACATATTGATTTATTCACGTTTATAACTCCGCCTCCGTCTACCCTCTTTAGCAAAGAGGGACATTCGACGCCACGCGTCGGATTGGGAGACTTAAGTATAATTTTAATTAGAAGACTTCATTAATATAAGCGAGAGTAAAAATGTTATAGCAATAATCTTATGTGTCCTCTCAAGAGTTTTCCTGTTAATTAAACTATTATTAATAACAAAATCTATCTTTTATACTTCTAAAAAAAATTAATCTTCAATCCCCACCTCTTTTTTACGTACAGCAAGATTATCAGGGTCTTCAACTTTATATAATTTTCTTTCTCCATTAATCATTATATATTGAGTGCCATATATCTGAGGTAAGCCTTGCTGCATACGAGTTCTATCTATCAAATAAGCTTTTTGTGATGGCTCAAAATCACAATTTTCTAAACAATTCTGTTGTAACTTTAAATCGTAATCTTGGTGTTGAACCAGTAACCAAAAATCTTTCATCACCTCTGGCCCAACAGTCTCTTGTTTAGGATATCCAAAATCTTCAATCAACCTATGAATTCTATAATTATGACAAGCATCTGCCAAGTAAATGGAATAGTTACTCAAAGTTAAGCCTTGTTCGTTTACTGGTAATATTTCATTGGTATTCGGATACATGCGTAAACCCTGATCAACCTTTAACATATCTTTAATCAATTTTTTTAAAAAATCAAAATTTTGCATATTAGAATCAAATTTTATTTATTTAATACTTTCCTGACTATAATTAAAAAAGGCCCAGTATGTCAACGGGCGTTAGAATAATTTCAAGGTGAAAGAACATCCGCAATAGCATGTGCGATCTGCAAGCCTGTCTTAACTTGCACAAAATACCATTGACCATTGGGATTTATCTCTAAAAAAAGATACCTATCATCAGGAGTAACTATTATATCAATCGTGCCGTATCGTAAGCCCAACAACCTCATGAAGTGTCTAATTTTATCCTTAATGATTTTTGGGATGGTTGTAGGTTCCATTTTCACTGTATAGTCATTCAATTTTGGTTTTCGTCTCCAATCTAATGCAGTCGCCTCATCCTCTTGGGAGTGAATTTTTACTGAAAAAATTTGTTCATCAACAACCGTAATCCGAAGTTCATGTTTCTTGGCAACCAATTCTTGAAAAATTGCCGGTGCCCAACGCACCGAATCAATTTGCCGGATATCTGCTTCGGTAACTCTATTAGTATAAATTACGTTACCAAGTATCGGGCTGGAAGATAGTATCTTAACAATCATCTGCCGATCGCAAGAATTATAAAAACTTCTTACTTGATCGGGATCTGATGTTATTACAGTGTCAGGTAAATCAAATCCAACCTTTGATGCAACTTGCATTTGCAATAACTTATTTTCTGCTTCGTGCATCAACCATGGATCATTGAGCCATCTTTTGTCGTGACACAATGACCACAGCCCCTCACGTAAAGCAAAAAATTGCCTATGAACAAATTGACGATGCTTAGCAGGATCATACTCCAAGAGTTCGGGCGGTAAATGTGGTTTAAGATACCAAACCGCATCAAAATCATCCAAATCGTAAACCACTCCATCTATAACAATTTTATACTTACATCCGTTTCCAGTAACGATAAAACTTAAATAATCTGATTCTAGGCATAGATCTTGCCTAAAAAGCACCGCTGTCTGGCCTTTCAACTCTAAGGCTTGTTTCACAGAACTGTATGCCTCAAACTCGTAAGTACTGGAGTTGCCAATCGTTAGAATCATTTTTCTTCTCCATGAAAAAAGGATTCTGATAAGAATCCCTGTGGGTTGCGCAATAGACTTTTGCGCTTTTACCGCTTAAGAAAAGTCGGAACCGTCGGGACACTCCCAAGTACCCGAAGTTGTAGGATTGATCGCTCCACGTCGCTCCTCAGTGAATTTGAGGATAAACGCTTGAACGGACGTTTGCCTTGCCTCTCCCATCTCAGCCTGTTGTTTTGTATCATCATTATTTTGTTGCATTATGCCATCCTTTCGAAGGTACGGAACTAATAAAGGCTTATTTTGCCCTTAATAGGGAATCGACAAACATCTTAAAGATGAATACTAATTCCTTATCTAAGGTATATTTATAAATCAATTTCGTCAATCCTCTAAAATCAATTACTATAATATGCAAAGTAAATAGTAAACGCACATCATTGACAAAATCCCCAAAATCTGCTATATTGACGCATTAATCAGTTCGTGTTCAAATACTAAGAGACACAACCTAATTTTGCAAAATTAAGCTAATTTTAGCCAATATATGACACATCTATACAATCGTTTGTTAACTGCGATCGCGCTCATGGTAATGCTTGCCTTGGGTATGGTTGCGGTTGTTAGCGCTGCCTCCGCCGATACCGGCCCTTGGCAGTGGTCGGATATTTCCGACAAAATAAGCCCCCGCGAGAACCGCCCGGTTTGGGCCAGCGCCTTCGCGCACCCTTATTGGTACCTTACCGATGGCCAAGAGCTCTACACCGGCGGACACGTCTGGAAGACTGATGGATCAGTCATGACAGACATCACACTCGAAGTTAGAAACGCAGGTCTTAACCGCGTCGACGACATCGTCACCGATGGTCAAACAATCATATTTCTAAAAAACGTAGTTTCCAACACAAACAACTACGAAATTTTAACTTACAAAGATGGCACCTGGGGTTACCCTGCCAACACTTGGCGCAACAGCATGTACAGCAATGAAGCAATCTTATCTATAAATGGAAAAGATGGTATTTGGATGATTGTAACCAACCAAGGGAACATCTATCGCTGGAAACAAAATGGAAATGAATTTGTCAGGCTTTCTCTTCCAAGCGAAATAAAGAATAACCTTAAATTCAACACTTATAATTCTTCACTGATTTATAACGTCAATCATGGTTCGCCGGCAAATCATTCTAATATTAGCAGCTTGGATATTTCTAACTTCCTCGAAATTTTACCACTAAGCAATAACAATTGGCTGCTCTTAGCTCGTGTAGATAATGGCTCGAGCGAATACAAAGCTGTCTATTATCAATATAATAGCTATAACTTTACAGATGTTACCTACAAATTTAACACCAACTACACACCGCCTGTAAAAGTAGCATCAAATGGTAGCGAAGCTATACTTGTCTACAACCATCAAACAGGCCAACATGGTGTATATTTAAACACTTACCAAAATGGTTACATCAAAAAATATGATGGCAACACTGTAACCAACGTTTCTGCAAATAACGAGTTAGGTAGTATTAAAATCAATAACTCCGTCATCGGTCATAACGGTAAATCATGGTTGATTGTTGGCGATAAAAAATTATTCCGTTTGGATAACAATCAAGTTGTTTATTACGGCGAAACCCGCGACTACTTTGTAACCATCTCCGGCAACGGTAACGGAACATTTTTATTGGGAGGCGTCGTTTCCGCACTTGGTAACCAAAACCCAACCTCCCCTCTCACCGCCAAACTTGTCCGCGTTGATGAAGGCACCGGCTATGTAAATAACAATCCGGTTGTAAATACAAACGGCGATGTTTGGGCTAGCATGAGTGTTAGCAATAACAATCACGAGCTTTACCATGGCCAGTCATCCAACATCACAATCAACTCCGGATCCAAAAATGGAATCAGCCGTGTCGAAATTTGGTTGAACGGTAACATCGTAAAAACCTGCTACACATCAAATTGTGATTACACAATCTATGGCAATTCCTACACCAAAGGAAGCGCGGTTTCCTTTAACGCCCGCGCAGTAGACACCAAAGGCCAAGAAGCCTGGACATGGCTAGGTGAGTATTACGTTCCGGTGGATGGCTACTACGATAACAATTACAATAATAATAACAATAACTATTACAACAGCGATGGCCGTCTTTCAGTTTGGTTTGATTTCTCCCCTTCCGGCAACCAAATGTATGGCGATGATTACAAGGTAATTCAAGCTCACGCCAATGCACAAGATGGCTTGAAAAAACTGGAAATCTACGTAAACGATAGCTTAAAACGCAGTTGTTCGTTCAGCACCGTCTACGGCGATCAAAACTGTAATTACTCAATTTATAGCAATCAGTACACCAATTACGACAAAATCAAAGTCTACGTAAAAGCCTACGATAACTACGGCCGCCAAATCCAAACCAGCACGCAATACATCTATAGAGATGGCTACTGGGATGATAACAACAACGGCAACTACGACAGTTCCGTGGCCGCTTGGTTCGATGGCAACGTTAGCAAAACAACTCTTGGACGCAACGAATCACGCAACATCACCTTCTATGGTAATGCCAACCGTGGTTTAGAAAAATTAGAGCTTTACGCAAATAACAGCATCATTGGTACTTGTTACTTTAACGATGCAACCGGTGATAAAACCTGTTCCAAAACAGTCTACGGCAACAACTTCAATGCCGGTCAAACCGTAACGTTAAAAGTCAAAGCTACCGACCGCGATGGTTACCAGAACTGGTCCGGTTCTATCAGCTTTACCATCCAAAATGATGGATCAAACAACGATGGTAATTACGTAAACTCATGGATGTGGTTCGAACCATCCGATACAAATTTCTCAGATGGTGAAAGCTCAACAATCAAAGTTCAAGCTGCTGCGGATAATGGTTTGAGCAAAATCGAAGTCTACGCCAATAACAGCTTAATCAAAACTTGTAATTACAGCCGTGCATACGGAACTCAAAACTGTGAGGTCACAATCTACGCTAACAACTATAACGCAAACTCCACAATCAACATTTACGCACGAGCTACCGATTATTCCGGCCGTACCGATGTAACCGACACAATGTCGCTCTACCGCAATGGTTCAAACAACAATAACACCGGTACCCAAGTTTACGCTTGGATGTGGCTCGACCCATCAGATAGCAACTTAGATCAAAACGAAACTAAGACTGTAAATGTTGGCGCATCCGCTGATTCCGGTTTACAAAAAATCGAAATCTACGCAGATGGTGGTTTAAAGAAAACTTGTACTTATAATCGCGCATACGGAAACCAAGAATGTTCGGTTGCAATCTATGGAAACAGCTTTTCCGCAAATCGCAACATCAGCATCTTTGCCCGCGCTTACGATTACAATGGCCGTATGACACAGACATCATCACAAAATGTTTACGTCACCGGTACAAGTGATAACAATAACGACAATCAAACAAATGTAGATGGCAACTTAACCATCACAAGCAATCGCGACAGCGGTTACACCAACTACGACCAAATTACCTTCACAGCCAACGGCTCTGATAGCAATGGCATCAACAAGATCGAAATCTTGGTTAATGCCCAGGTTGTAAAAACTTGTAACGGCGCATCCACCTGTTCCTACGTTGGCGGCCCATACAATACCGAAACCGTCAGTTACGGCGCCAACCTCTACGACAACTTAGGCAACCGCACCTGGACAGGCTACAAAACAATCTACAAGAAATAAGCATCTGGCAACCAGTATCTAATATCTAGCAAAAATTAACTGCCAGATACCAAATACCAAATACAAAATACTACTACATGGTATTCAAAAAACCGCTTTACAAAGCGGTTTTTTGTTACAAAACACCACTCACCACCCTTGACATTTCCCCATTTTCCTGCTAACGTTTCCCCAGACTTCGCGCCACAAAAAAAACCAACTTCTTTGCTCCTCAAATCAGTTCGTAGTAAAATATATAAAGATAAAAATCGCGACTCGTCCCGAGCGAAGTCGAGGGAAGCGATAACAAAATTTATTATTTGTTATTTATTATTTGTTATTTAAAATTGTATGTTTTCCCAAATATTTCGTTGGGGCTTGATGTACGGTGCACTCCTCGAGTGTTACTCGCATATCCGCTTACACGATTTGGGTAACCATGCATCAAACCTCCTCGCCTCAAAATAATCCCGGCTCCGCAAGGCCTCAACCTTGCAACGTCAGGAGAGAAACATAAAGCCTCGCGCAAGCGGGGTTTTGTGCTACCAAACAAGTTCATCAAGTTCATAAAGTTTAGAGTCTATCAAGTGCAATAATAACCACTTTACAAACTTTATAAACTTTATGAACTGCAACTCGACAGACTTGACGGACTTTAAGCTTTATATAAAGGTATTGCCATATGAAGAAATTGTTCGCATTAATTTGCCTACTTAGCCTTGGCCTTCCCTCAGGTTTACGCGCGACACCCTCCTGGCAAGACAAATCCTCCCAAATCCCGGAAACTGTTTTAGATACACATATTAACATTCCCTATATCTCTTTTGTAAAAAGCCGCGGCAACGATTGGCTCGCCGGCAACCCAAACCAACTTTTTCACGTCATGCCCGATCGCATATTAGACCTCACGCCCGATCTTCAAAGCTTTGGCATGAGTGATATCCGGCAAATCGCCACCGACGGCAGCGGCTGGCTTATCATCGGCGACCAAAAAACCTGGCAAACCAAACCCGATATCGTGATGCATTACGATGGTAAATATTGGAACAACGTCAGCCAAATTATTCGCACAATCCCCGCATCCGAATGGATTGGTGAAATTGCGGGCAAACAAGGAATCTGGTACATAGTTACAGATAAAAATCTTTACGCTTGGCATAGTGCGCTCAGCGAATCCGCAGTCATATCTCTTCCGGAGAGTTTTAGAGAACCGCGCACATCCGCCATTGGCATATCACCAGTTGCAAATGGATGGATACTGAATTTTGAACAAAAAAACGGACCCAAAAGCATTGCCATGGGGCGCGATATAATGGATCGACGTTTCTTCTTTTTTGATGGGTTAAACTTTCAAGAACTAACATCACTTTTTGGCAACATCAGCAATCATTCAACAATTGGTACCAACGGATCCAATATACTTGTACTTGGTGCCTATATCGACACTGATAAAATAATCTACAATGCTTATCTTTCCGATGGCGTAAATGTTACTAACGTAAGCGGACACATTAAAGATTTGATTCCCGATTTTATTCCTGTTAATTCACAATATTTTTTAAATCAAGCCAAAATCACTTGGTCGGGCAATTCCTGGATTTTTACAAACAGCACTAAAAAATTAGCAGTTTGGAATCAAAATCAAAAACCCAAACTCTTGCCCGATTCAGAAACCAACATTCTCGATGTAGGCTATGGCAAAAACGGATCCGTACTCATGTCCGGATACAAAAGCAAAGACAAAATCACCCCCAGCCTAACTTTTTTCCAACCTTAAGAGTATAAAAAACAAAGTTTCAACGCTTAACGTTTGCGGATGAAGGATGTTTTAATGGCGATTATATTTGGTTGGCTTATATTTAAAATTCTTCATGGCGTAATGCCTGTAAATGCAAACCTAAACCAGTAAAATGAATAATACAAAATAGTAATTAGAAAAATGACTATTAAGGGGACAAAAAGAAGCATTTTTTTATTCTCCCTTCTATTTTTTAAAATATCCACCAAAGCCCATGCCGAAAAAACAATTAACAGTAAAACGACTATTGAAAAAATAATGTTATACATAAAAGTATCTAGAAAAACATTTTAAACTCAATTTACACGTAAACTTACCCCACTCCACTCTGCTGGTTTCAAGCGACATTTCCAGTTCCGCCTTCGTCGCCAGAACGGGCTAATACCCCACTTCGTCATCCGACTTCGAGGGGCACCGCCAGATTCGCGCGCTACAGTTCTTTATTATTTATTGTTTATACTAGTTTATAAAGTAAAAAGTTTTTAAAGTTCATAAAGCCACCCAACCCAATAACCACTTTAAAAACTTTATGAACTTTATAAACTGAATTTATTGTTATTTGTAATTTGTTATTCAGTTCCGCCTTCGTCGTCAGTACGGGCGAACACCAGGTTCGCACCCTACAAACTTTGTTATTTGTTATTTATTATTTGTTAATTAATAGGTAGTTCCTCCTGATCCTTATAATAAGCCAGCTCTTCGCTTAGCACTTCCTCATCCAAAACTTCTCCCTGATACAAAACCCTGTCCTCATAACGTGTAATTTTTGAATACAACTCTTCTTGCAACAATGATGGCAAAGACCCGGCACAATCTCGAAGTTTCGTGATGATGTCTTCAAATTGCTTCAAACTCGCCTCACCCTCATCAACAAATGATTGCAAGGAATTTTTATTCGCACCCCAATAATCCTCTCTTACGTGATGCCTTACTTGCTCGATCTCCATCTTCTCTTCATCGCCAAAAGTCATATCAAAATCATCATGTACAAAAAGCTCATCTATGGAATCTATTCCCGAGGCTGATTTGAATCTGCTCATAAGATGCGCCGTGGATCTGCGAACCGCCTTTTCTACGCTGGTCCATTCTTTTGATGCCCCGGACTCATTAAAAAATTTATCCAAAGCAAAACGGGCAGGGTAAACATCGCGAGCGAATTCGCTCACAAAATTCGCGAGTTCCACCGCATCCACTTGCTTGCCATCGTCATAATCCGTTATGTAAGAATCCGCGTGGCTTTTAATTTTACCCGAAGAAAAAGCTATCCATCTGGATAAAAAATTTATTCCCTCGGTTTTATCTGACAAATTTAAATATAAATCCTCCATAATGTACAGATTATAGCATGTAACATGTATCATGTAACATGTAACATTTACAGACCTTTTTTATCAGTTTGGATTTCTTCGGAGATATTAATATTTCTCTAAAATTAGCCATTTTCAACTCAAATACTCCTTGCTATATGTTACATGATACATGTTACATGATTCCGTCTTGCCAATTTCCCCATTTTCCTGTACCCTTTGCATACTTAAATAAATAAACATCTTTATCAGATTCGATGTTCGAGGTTCGAAATTCGATGTTCGATTTAGATGGCTCGCTCGCCCCGCCAAAGGTCCGGCCCGGCGACATGGGTTAATCATAAACTGTTTATATGACGACCGAAACCAAACAAGAAGAATTAAAAAAATTGATCGAAGAGGGTAACTACACCAATTACCCTCACAAAGGCGATGTTGTCCACGGCACTGTTATCAGTGTAGGACGCAACGAAATACGCGCCGATATCGGTGGCTTGGCCATGGGTATTGTCCGCGGGCCAGAGCTCGACCCAAACATGCTTTTAACCGTTGGCGATGAAATCGACGCAACCGTTATAGATTTGGATAACGAATTCGGTGAACTGGAACTTTCCCTTAAAGGCGCAGGACGCAAAAAGACTTGGGATAAAATCAAAGAGCTTTTCACAAGCGGTGTTGTTACTCCGGTTCGCGTACTCGAAGCCAATAAAGGCGGCTTAATAATCCGTCTCGAAGGTCTCTCCGGCTTTTTACCCGTATCTCAACTTTCCCCCGAGCACTATCCACGCGTACAAGGCGGTGAAAAGACAAAAATTCTGGAAAAACTTAAAGAACTTGTTGGCGGAGATTTGGATGTAAAAGTTATCGACGCAAACGAAGAAGAGGGCAAATACATTGTCTCCGAAAAAGCTGTTTGGGAAACTCGCCAAGAATCGGTAATCTCCAAATATAAAGTTGGCGACCACGTAGAAGGCAACATCACAGCCGTTACAGATTTTGGTGCTTTCGTTAAGTTTGATACTAACCTGGAAGGCTTGGTTCACATCAGCGAAATCGCCTGGCAAAGAATCGATGATCCTCGCGATGTCCTCAAAGTCGGTGACCGCGTGCGTGCCGAAATCTTAAACATCGAAGGATCCAAAATTTTCCTCTCCATGAAAAAATTAATGACAGATCCATGGCAAGAAGTTGGCGAGAAATACAAAATCAATCAATGGGTTAAAGGACGTGTTCTCAAAATCAATCCATTTGGTTTATTCGTAGAACTTGACCCGGACATCCACGGCTTGGCACACATTAGCGAATTGGCCGATAAACCCGTTAAAGATGTAAACGAGATCGCGCGCACAGGCGATGAAATCGAATTCCGCATTGTATCCATCGATCCGGATAATCACCGCCTAGGCCTTTCTCTTAAGCAAGAAAAAGCCAAAGAAGAAGAAAAAACCGATGCGTAAAGCAAATAAAAATCCAAAAACCGCCGAGCCAAACTCGGCGGTTTTAATTACTCGACAAAATACAATAAACCCGTTATATTAGGCGTATTACACAACACTAGAAGTCATAACGGTAAACGTCATAACGTCATAACGAAATAACTAAAACAAACCGTTAAGACGTTAAGACATTAAGACGTTAAGACATTAAATTATGACCCAAACAACTCGAAACATAATCATCTTCATTGCAGCCTTTGTTATCATGGGTGGTCTTTTGGCAACCATTAACTTGGAAACAACCGACCAAACCGATTTAGCCACTTTGGCCAATCGAGTACAAAGCAACGAGGTTACATCGCTAACAATTCGCGGTGACGAAGTGGAAGCTGTTTTTACCGATGGAAGTACCAACAAAGTAACCAAAGAGCCGGGCGATTCGCTCTCTACGGTTTTCAGCAATTACGGTGTGGACCCCGAAAAGCTCCGCTCAATTCCAACCGAAGTTAAAGAACCAAGTGGTTTTTCTTATTGGGCATCACTAATCATCCCTAACTTGTTACCAATATTACTCTTGGGTGTTTTATTTTGGTTTATCTTCCGCCAAGTCCAAGGCCAAAATAACAAAGCCATGCAATTTGGCCAATCAGCCGGCCACGAGATTCAAAAAGATGCCAAAGACAAAGTTACATTTAAAGATGTCGCCGGTGTAAAAGAGGCTAAAGAAGAATTATTGGAAGTGGTGGATTTTCTAAAACATCCGGATAAATTTACAAAATTCGGTGCCAAAATCCCCAAAGGCGCATTACTAATGGGATCTCCCGGCACAGGTAAAACATTACTTGCACGCGCTGTCGCCGGTGAAGCGGATGTTCCCTTCTTCCACATTAGCGGTTCCGAATTTGTAGAAATGTTTGTAGGTGTAGGTGCCTCACGTGTTCGCGATCTATTTGTACGTGCTAAAAAAAGCGCGCCATGCATAGTCTTCATTGACGAAATCGATGCTGTTGGCCGCCAGCGCGGATCCGGCATGGGTGGCTCACACGATGAACGCGAACAAACTCTAAACCAAATCTTGGTAGAGATGGATGGTTTCGAGCCTAATGCCGGCGTTATCGTCATCGCGGCCACAAACCGCCCGGATGTTCTGGATCCTGCTTTACTTCGTCCCGGTCGTTTCGACCGTCGCATTGTTTTAGACCCACCCGACATCAACGACCGCGAAGCCATCTTAAAAATTCATGCAAAAAAGAAACCTTTATCTAAAAACGCATCCATACGCAAACTCGCCGAGCGTACCCCCGGATTCTCGGGCGCGGATCTTGCCAATCTCATGAACGAAGCCGCAATTTTAGCGGTGCGTCGCAACAAAACCTCTGTTACGGAAGAAGAACTATTGGAATCAATCGAAAAAGTCATGCTGGGACCAGAGCGCAAGAGCCACGTTTTAGACGAAGATGAAAAGAAAATTACAGCATATCACGAAGTTGGACATGCTTTAGTTGCACATTTACTACCACATTCTGACCCAATCCAAAAAGTCAGCATAATTTCTCGCGGACGCGCGGCAGGTTATACCATCAAAACTCCAACCACAGACAGAAAAATGCGCCGCCGTGCCGAATACGTAGAAGAACTTTCCATGATGCTTGGCGGTTACGCCGCGGAACAAATAATTTTTGGCGACGTAACCACAGGCGCATCTTCCGACATGAAAGAAACAACCGGCTTAGCGCGCAACATGGTTACTCAATGGGGCATGAGCACTTTAATGGGCCCTCGTGTTTATGGAGAGAGAGAAGACATGATTTTCTTGGGCCGTGATATCCACGAAAACCGCGATTACTCCGAAAAAGTCGCCGAAAAAATTGACGATGAAATAGACAAACTTATCAGCGAAGCTTTACAGAGAGCCAAAGACATCATTACAGATAATCGCGACGCTATGGATCGAGTCTCCCTCAAACTCCTCGAAGTCGAAACTCTGGAACGCGAAGCTTTTATGGAAGTGGTAGCTATACCGCCGGCCAACCCAAACAATGTCCTTAAAAAAGAAAAGAAAGAAGTAACGGAATAATTCCCCCGGATTATAAAAAAAGACCCATTGGTCTTTTTTTTATAATCATCCCCCTTTCATAAAGGGGGCTTGCAGAAATCCCCCAAATTACACCTCGTGTAATTATCCGCCTTTTCCGCCAGAGGCGGATCCGCCTTTGGAGGAGACGAGGGGGCGTTATCCGATAATACAATTCAATCAGCTCAGATTCACAGATTCTTATCCTAGTACCTAGTACCTAGTACCTAGTACCTAGTACCTAGTACCTAGTACCTAGTACCTAGTACCTAGTACCTAGTTCGTTCTTTATTATTCTTGACCCTCGTAGCTTTAGCGAAGTGGGTTGTAATTTGTTATTTACGACTCGTAGTTCCATGTTCCATGTTATTTTAGTATGCTATAATAATGTAGATATGTTAAAAAAGAAAACTTTTATCCCAAACGATAAACCCGTATTTCGCGAGGTTATCCCCCACGCGCTCCGCTTTGCCTGGACACACCCAACTCATTGGGTACTTGGCATTTTTGCGGCAATCTTATTCTCCGGCGGTGCTTTAGATATTTTTTGGAAATTCTATAGCGCCATACAAAGCCAAGGCAACGTAATTTTTCTGGGCAGATCCGTGGATCGCCTATGGTACGCGGCACAAATATCATCAACCACAATTCCTTGGTTTGGTTATATAAAAGGTTTGTTGGCCATAATATTTTTAGCTGTAATTATAATCGCAGTACTGGCCTTTTCATGCACATCTCAAGGCGCTCTCGTAAACGCCATCGGAACCTACAAAGAAAATAAAAAGAAATCTCTTAGAACCGCACTCACCATTGGAAGCCGGGCTATTTTCCCAATCGCGGTTTTAAACCTAATGCTTATAATTTTTATCTGGATAGCACGCTTTGCCGTTTCTTTTCCATTGGCTATTGCACTTGGCAACAACAACCCATTATTTTCAGCAGTATATATAGTTTCATTTATTATATTTGCTGCTCTAACCTTGGGTTTAGGTGTTTTACAGATATATGCCTTAAATGCCATTATTTTACAAAAAGCCACTCTGGCAAAAGCTCTGGAACGCGGTTGGAAATTAATACGCGAACACTGGTTGGTAACCATAGAAACAATCGTTGTCCAATCATTTGTAATTATCATTCTAACCTTAGTTGTTATTTTGGCCGGAATAATTCTTACTTTCCCTGCAACAATTCTGTTTGTATTCGCTTTCTTAAATGGAAACATGCTCATGTTCCAACTAAGTTTGGGAATTTTCTTTGCGGTGACCATACTTTTGGCAATATTCACAACCGGTTTTACGGTAGCCTTCCAATACGCAACCTGGACAATGATGTTCCACAAATTTGGAGAAGGTGTAGCCATTCCAAAACTGCACAGATTACTCAAAAAGCTTTCTAAAAAATCATAGGGGAATATATTTACTGTACTTATGGCGACACTTAAACAACCCAAAACACCGTCTATAGAGGATCTCTTTAAAAAAAAGGCGGCGCAAACACCTGTAGCAAAAACAGGTAAACCGGGCTACATAAAAGGGGCGCCTAGCGTTAAAAAATCCGAAAAAAAACAAAAAAGCCCATCCGAAATGTCTCAGGTGGAGCTTTTGGATTTTAAACAAAAAGAAATCCAAACTTCTGATATCGAAAAAAGAGCGGAATCAGAGGCCTCACAAAAAGGTTTGCCATTTATAAACTTGCGCGGATTCCCGGTTTCACCCGAAGCTCTGATTTTAATCGATGAGGAAGAAGCTAAAAAATACAGTGTACTGGCATTTGCTAAATTATCCGAAGATATACGTATCGCAACCAGCAAACCAAGCGATGAGGTAAACAAAATCGCCGAGCGCCTGGCCAAAGCCCACTTATCCGACGTACAAGTTTATTTTTGCTCGGAACAAAGCATGGCATATGGGCTGGATCTGTATAAAACTCTTCCAAAAATAATCGAAAGCACCGGCGGAGTCACTATCGAATCGGATAAACTAAAAGAATTTGAAAGTGCGATAGCAAATTTTAAAGAACTCCAAGAAAGGCTTGAAGCATCAACCACAACAGATTTAGTCAGTCTTATTTTAGCCGCCGCCCTAAAAGGCGGAGCATCCGACATTCACATCGAAGCCGAGGAAGAATCCATCAAAATCCGCCTTCGCGTAGATGGTATTTTGCACGAAGCTGCCAGCATCAACAAAGATAAATGGAAGCTAATCATCTCTCGCATTAAGCTTTTGGCCGGAATGAAAATCAATATAACTTCAGTACCTCAAGATGGCCGTATAACAATTTACCTGTCCAGCGAAAAAATCGAAATTCGCGTCTCAACTTTGCCTACAGCTTATGGAGAATCCGTTGTTATGCGCTTGCTTAGGCCAAAATCAATTTCTCTGGATTTCGAGGAGCTAGGTGTCCGCGGATTAGCCTGGGAGCGTTTAAAAGCCGAAATAGAGCGCCCAAATGGCATGATTGTAACCACAGGCCCCACAGGTTCCGGTAAAACAACCACACTTTACGCCATCCTAAAGCGCCTAAACACCCCGGAGGTCAAAATCATAACTCTCGAAGATCCTGTCGAGTATAAACTCGCAGGCATCAATCAAAGCCAAATCGATCACTCCAAAAACTATACCTTTGGCAAAGGCCTCCGCTCCATCCTCCGCCAAGACCCTGATATCGTGATGGTCGGAGAAATCCGCGATACGGAAACAGCCGAAATTGCCACCCAAGCCGCCCTAACCGGCCACTTGGTTATCTCCACCATCCACACCAACAATGCCGCCGGCGCCATCCCCCGTTTCCTTTCCATGGGAGTCAAACCATTCTTTCTGGCACCGGCTCTAAACTGTGTCATCGGCCAACGCCTTGTCCGCCGCCTTTGCGCCGATTGCAAAGCTCCAATAAAACTGGATGATGCTCTCATGGCGGAAGTTCAAAACACTCTAAAAACAATCCCCGAAAGTGCCAATATTAAATTGGATCTAAACAACCTGCAATTCTACGGACCAAGTGAAAAAACAAAGACTTGTAAAACTTGCAACGGCTTAGGCTACAGTGGCCGTATGGGTATCTACGAAATTTTCACCATGAACAAAGAGATAGAACGCATGATTTTAGATTCCAATGTATCAGAATATGACATGCTCGACGTAGCCCAAAAGCACGGCATGATAACCATGGCCCAAGATGGAATCTTAAAAGCTTTAGACGGCATAACCTCTGTCGAAGAAGTCCTCCGCGTAGCCGGCATCGAAGCCACAATCGAAGATGCGGATGATGAAGAGATTGAAGAGCAACGCAAGGAAGAGTAGCATTCCCCCTGATTATTAAAAAAAAGACCCATGAGTCTTTTTTTTAATAATCATCCCCCTTTCGTAAAGGGGGCTTTGTAAATTTTGTAACCATGGTTGAAAGAAATAATGCCGAAGGCATCGTGCATTCTTAATTCATAATTTCTATTTTTGTTTTCAAAAGTTCTTCCTGCTTCGCGATCCAGTTATCAATCCTCTCCGGCCACTCAATAATCATCACAGTCCCCGGCTCCATCAACTCCTCATCCAAATCAAGCGCCAACAGATCTCTCTCATCCTCAATCCGATAAGCATCTAAATGAACCAAACGTCCCACGTCGCCCGTCCCACGTCCTCCCTCCTTTCGCGAAAGGAGGGATCCCACGTCATAGCTTCGAATAAGTGCAAAGGTAGGGCTAAGTGCTCGCTTAGTCACTCCAAGTTGCTTCGCGATATATTGAGTCAACGTCGTCTTTCCCGCACCCAAATCGCCCTGCAGAGTAACTATCATTCCCGGCTTCATTTTAGATATCAAAAACTCCGCAACTATTTCCCAGTCACTCATGTCATCAACCTTGATGATTTTCCGTGTTTTTCTATAATTTATTGTAACTTTACGAGGCATAATATATTCGTATTTGGTATTTAGTATTTGGTATATGGCTCTAACAACTTATTAATCTGCCAAATACAAAATACCAAATACAAAATACTTCTTCCTATAGATCAAGCTCCGGCTTAGCATCCACTTTCTCCCACTTTGGAAGTTTTTTGTTGGCGATGATGTTCCACAATCCGGCCGCCGCAATCATCGCCCCATTATCCGTATGCAAACCCTTGGCAGGTTTTAAAAACTTTATTTCTGGGCACTTTTTCCTCAAAGCGCTCTTCAACTCCACCTGCAACATTTTATTAGCCGATACTCCACCAACAACAGCAAAAGCCTTTGGCTTTGATTGTAAAGCCGCCTTCACCGTCTTTGCGACAAGCACCTCCACAATAGCCGCCTGTATCGACGCACAAAGATCGTTTAGTTGCGTTGGTTTTATCTTTAATCCTTTATCTTTAATCATGAACCGTTCTTGTAAAAGAACCCTCACAGCAGTCTTCAAACCCGAGAAACTAAAATCAAGCGAAGCATCATGTATCATCGGCCGTGGCAAATCATATGCCGTCGGATTTCCTTCTTCTGCAAGTTTTGATAGCTTGGGACCGCCCGGATACTCCAGCCCCAACATCTTCGCCGTTTTATCAAACGCCTCCCCCGCCGCATCATCCCTGGTTCTGCTCAAAATTTTATACTTCCCAAAATCCGTCATCAAAACAAGTTCCGTATGTCCGCCTGAAACAAGTAAAAACAAAATCGGAAACTCCCAATTCTTACGATTAGCCGGTTCCAGCCAAGCCGATGCCAAATGCCCCTCCAGGTGATTCACAGCAATCAAAGGTTTATCAAGGCTCCAAGCCAAAACCTTCCCCGCCTCAATCCCGACTCTTAATGCAGTCGCCAGCCCCGGCCCCTGTGTCACCGCAATCGCATCAAAATCAACTTTTGACGTGGGACGATTAGGACGTACGACGTGCGACGACGACAAGCTGAGAGTCTTATCCAAAAGCGATACAAGCTCTGCAACATGAGTCCTCGCCGCCACCTCGGGCACAACCCCGCCATACCGCGCATGAATCGGAATCTGCGTCGCAATATAATGCTTTACTAAACGAACTTCAAACTGTGAACTTGGATCGAGCTGAGCTCGACGAACTACGCTTTTGGTTTTATTTGATAATATTTGATTATGTTTGGAAATATTTCCGTTGCGCACAGTTAAAAGCGCCACGGACGTTTCGTCACAACTCGTCTCTATTCCCAGTATCTTTATTTCTTTTTGCTTGGCAAGCTCTTTACCCATATAATGATTGTAATTATAGCTAATTTTGGGGCTTTGTCAATCACATTAATCCAATCGAAAAAATAAACCAACCATTTAAAAAAAGACCCTAAGAGCAGGCCCGATCAAGCTTATCAATTTTGCCGATCGATGATTTTTTACTGCCAAAAACGAGGTCTATTTTTTATACCGCAAAAAATTGCGGCATACGGTTCTGTAGTATGGAGTGGATTGTTCGGGTGGCACCAAATCGTAAAGATACTTTCGCCTTAGCTTAATGTTCCTGCGCATCCTGCGAGCTTTTTTGAGGTCAGCAAGCATTTTCTCGGCTTCCGGTAAAATCTCCTCCGGAAACATTCGCATAACCTCGTCGATTCGCCCATCCATAAAACGAAGCATCAAGTAAGAATATGAAAGTTTTCGCGCCCGCATTTCCGCCAAGTAAGTCTGGAACTTAAACTTCACAGTTCTGCCATCCGCGTAGCGCACAACATAGCCCTCACGATTCTTCACACCCGGATCTTTAATTTGATCCAAAATCTGCTCTGTTAATGTAAACGGCCAACGCGTTACAACTCGTAAGCCCAATTTCTTACCAAGCTTTAAGATTTCATCATGTGATAGTGTTTCAAGCGTTCTTATATCGTTTACGGCAATAAGTGTAAAATTTCTTTCACCTCCATAATCGCAAATCACCTGCGTATCCGGATGAATAACTTCGGGCATGATTGTTAGATGGTCAACTTCGGCTTCATGCCAGTTATTCCTCTCTACCATCTCTTGCAACATCTCTCCCGCAAATACAGCCGTTTTACTATAAAACGATCCGCGGGTTGTAAGATGAAAACATCCGTTAAACCAAAAGATGATGCCCAAGTGTCCATCCATCTTTTCCAAAGTTTCCATAGGCTTACCCGGAAGACGTTTCGTCTCCGGATTCTCTCCCGCGTTAAAAAATTTATGCAAAGGCAACGCAACCAACTCACCGGCACGATCAAAAACTATCCCCCGGCACATTCTTAGTTGCGTTGTCCAACCCTGCGGGCATTTGTACAACACATTGTGAGCAACTTGCGAATAATTTAATCCAACAAGAGGCAGGTCTTTGTGAAAAAACGGCGATACAAGCGTACTCACCTTGGGCATATCAGCCCCTCGCTCATAATCGAACAATTCCTCTAAAATATCTTCTTGATCTTTTGCCCAAAGCTTAAAATCCTGTTTCGTATCAATCCCCGCGATTCCCATCTCAACCACAAACTGCTGTAACATTACAAGCGCACTGTGCTTATCCACGTTCTACTCCTTTTGAAGGTACGTCGAGCCAAGCTCGATTTGTGCGCGTATTTAGCCATAAAGTACAGTAATAATCAAGCTTTTACCTTACAAGGGTGCACTTGATGAGACACATCGGTAACAACCCGAGATTCCTCAGGAACTCAGGTAAGATACCGATCTATGCCAATCAC